>JAESQQ010000549.1 GCA_016765095.1 Planctomycetota bacterium
CCCCAAGACACCAGCCTTCGCCCAGCGCCGGCGAAAGCACCAACCCCGCTCCGGACCGCCCGGACCCCCAACCGCCGATCTGCTGCGCGTCGTCCAGCACCTGGCGCGAATCAGCGACCGCGAGCTCGGCGACGCACTCCGCCTCCGCGCGTGCCTGCGCGAGCTGCTCGACGATCCCGCCCGGGCAGGCGACCTGCTCGAGCGGCTGCTCCCCGAGGAGCAGGACGGGTATGGAAGCGACTGAGGAGAACCTGTCCGCCAGGAGAGCAGACGCAACTGATTCGCTTACGAAGCGCTCGGTTTCTTCTCACTCAATTGTGTCCACAGGACCCCCACTGCGAACGCAACCACCAGGGTCTTGGCGGCCGGCTGATCGATCTCGACCTGTGGCTTGAGTAGGCCCAAGACGGGGCCTTGTATGGGTGAGGTGTGCCGTCACTGCACAGCGGAGCACCCCCGTTTATATGGGCTGGCTCCGCAAGACTGATCTCAGGCGCTACAGGCCCGACATGGTGGAATACTGCCGCGGCCCAGGAGCCATCATTTACGTCGCTACGTGGAAACGGATGCGCCGTATCAGTGACCATGAGCTCTGGCGAATGCAGCTTCGGAGCGGCGGATAGCCGACCCCAACCCTCCCCGCGTCAAATGAGCCGAGGCGCTAGGATCGTAAAGAGGCGCGGTAGTCATGCCTGACGACAGGCTGCGAAAGGTCGAGCGGCAGTTTCAAGCCACGGGCTCGCGGGAGCACGAGGAAGCTCTCCTTCACGAACGCCTGCGGTCTGGTGATCTACGCCAAGACCAAGTCCTCCTCGCTGCGTATCTGGGCAAGACAGAGGCACGCTCAGTTCTCTCGGCCCAAGGGCTTGTCGGAGTGCTGGTTCCTACGTTCAGGCAATTTCTCAACGGCGAGCTGCTGCCAATCGACCTGGAAGCTGACCTGGGGGGGTGGCTCCTGTACCTCGACGCATTCGAGCCAGAGGTAGCCGTGCGTGCCGCAATGGCCGTCGGCAACTGGGCCGCCGACGAATCCGCTGCCCGGCAGCCCGACAGGCCAAGTGCTCTGGAGGTCGCGGCGGTATCTGCGGCCGAAGAGTTCCTACGCTGCCCCTGCGATTCCCACGCACGGGCTTGCGGACTCGCATGGCAGAACGCTGAGTCTGGTGCTGATCGGGTTGGCTACGTACCCGCGTCGATTTGGCCGCTCAAGGCTGCGAGCCGGGTCGCTCGAACGGCGGCGGCGAGTTGGCAGTTTCGAGACAGCACGGCGAAGGGTCGGGTTGCCTGGTGCGCGAGTACGGCCGCAGGCTGGGCAACCGAGAACCTCGGAAGCAAAGCCGAGACGGAGCGCGCTCAAGCGGAAGTCCGAGCGAGGGTCCAAGCGGAGCTAGTCCCGTGGGTGCTTGACGGCAGGGATCCCTTCGCTGATCGAGTCGGCCCCGCTACAGAACTCGATCCGCAGACCGATAGCGCCCTGGAGGAGTTGCTAGGGAAGTTGGCCCAGATTGTGAGCCTTGGGCCGGTTCTCCTGGCAGAAGAGGGGGACCTTCCTGCTGCCGCCGTCCGGTTGTGGTAGCGCACGGTGGTTGCCGATAGAGGGGTCATGGAACCACAAGCCTCTACCCCATTCGAGGTGCCCCGTGGGGGATCTTGGGTCCGTCTCGTGGTAGCCCTCTCTGCAACGCTCCTCCTCGGCAGCGCGTCTGCAGTGGCCTGGTCCCACACGCCTTGGGGACCTCGCTGGCTTCGCGTACTGAGCGATCCGTGCGATTGCTGCTGTTGCGCCGGGAGCCACTGGAACTGCCACAACCCGCCTAGAGGTCGGTGAGACGAACGCCCTGGGAACGAGACGGTCGTCTCGTTCCCAGCGTCCCTCCTCCCGCCAGTCTTCTTCCCCATTCTCAGGAAGACTGACCGCCTTCCTCGGTTGTCCCTGCAGAGGCGACCCACATGGACGCGGCGAACAAGGCGACGGTTGCGCCTTCCGCTCCTGAACCTCTAGGGCTAGGTGCCTGACGGACACTGCTGAGTGTGTCGAGAACTGCGGAACTTGTCCGCGGCATAGCTGGATCGGGGTGGCTGCGGAGCGGACACGAGCCTGAATAGGCTCGACCGAGCCGTGCGCTGAGTTCGAACTATGAAGACGGGGAGAGTGCATGTGTGATCACCCGGAGGCACGCCTCGCTGATCAACCACGCGCTGGGGTCATGGTCGCACTCGTAGTCGTGCTCTTCGCAGCCAAACGCGAGGCTCACAAGCCCTTCGGAACAGACGGCTGCATCGCCACACGCAACCCTACTCTTGGCCAGATCGTCCGAGCCGAGGGCAGTAGTCGCCTGGCACAGCTGGAACAGAGCCCCGAGCAAGTAGCCCCGACCCGCCTCTCTCAGGTCGTCAGAGGCGAAATCAGAATCTTGGAGCCAGCCCTGGACTTGTGACTCTTGTTCGGGGGGGACGGACTCGAACGGCGTCCGCATCGCCCGTTCTAGGACAGAGCTCACCACTGCGCGTTGACCTTCGAGAAGAGGGTCTTCGGACTGCTTGTCTACGAAGAGGGCGTGGGCAGCCTCGATCATGCGAGCGGTAGCGACTATCGACGCCTTCGGGACGAGCGGCGGGAGCTGAATCCAGGTCTGTGCAGAATCGGCATCGGCCCGTGCTGCAGAGGCTCGAATGGACGCCCTATCCCCCTGCACTACGCTTGCTGCCTCATGGCCGCAGTAGGCCGCCATTTCCAGCTTCTCCGTCTCCAAGTCGCCCACCCTCACGCGCTCCAGCAGCCATGCCGCCTCGTCCTCCACGCTGCCGGAGGCACGCCACGCTGCTTCAAGATGTCGCAATGCCTGGTCGCTCACGCGGTCAGCATGACGGTGCGAGGTGGCCTGGGCTAGTCCAGCGGCATCACTTGAGTGGTTCCGACGCGCTCTCGGAGGGGGTCGGAGTAGCCGAGGGCCCAGGGGACAAGTTCGGCAAGAACAAGAGAGCGGATCTCTTCGGAAGCCAAGAGTTCCTCAGCGGTATTGGCGGCGTAGGCGGCCTGGCGAACGCTCTGATGCCTGACTGACCGCGTTGCCTTGACCAAGACTCTCACGACCTTCTCAAGGCTAGGCGGATCGGTGAGATACTCGGTTACGAAAGGCTCGCAGGCCCTCTCGGCTTGGTCGCGGGTTCGCTCGCTTCGGTCGAGCAGCAATCGCGAGCTCGCGTTCAGAGCTGCTTGTGCGCCCTCCAGGGCATGTCCCTCCA
>JAESQQ010000550.1 GCA_016765095.1 Planctomycetota bacterium
CCCGCGCCCGCGCCTCGCGCCCACCTCGGGCGCAGGAAGCCCAAGAAGCGGATCGTGCGAGGTGGACGTCGTTTCGTCGGCGGGTATCGCTCGGCGTACCCCAACCTCCCCGACCTGGGCAAGACCCAGAGCCACATTTGGGCCGAGAAGACCCGGGTCGACATTGATCGCGGCTACCTCCGCGGCGACTTCAAGGGCTCCGGCGGCGGGTTCATAAAGCAGGGCGCTGGAATCGACCAGACCGTGATCGACGGCCACGCCAAGATTCGCGGGGACAACTGGATCCTGCGCGGCGTCACGATCACGGGCAACCTGGACATCAAGGGCAACAACAACGACTTCAGCCAGTGCAAGATCTTCGGGAAAGTGAAGATCCGCGGCAGTCGCAACAAGACCCCCTAAGCGCTAGCGACGGAAGTCCCTCTCGAGCCCTCTCTCCGCCCCGCGGGGGAGGGTTCGGCGCTGTACTTTGGTCACCCGCAGACGCTCTCCTCGAAAACGCGGCGCAGCGCGTCATACGAAGACCTCGCTTCGCTTTGGTCGGTTGGCTATAGTCGCTCTGCAACACAGGAGCCCCGATGAACGAGACGATCCTCCTGACCGGGTTCGGCCCTTTCGGTTCTCACGAGCGAAACCCTAGCGGCGAGGGAGCCGATCTCCTCGCGGACCAAGTCCTCGACGCAGAGGGCTTCCGGTTGGTCACAGCGACCCTCCCCGTTCAACTCGAGGCCGCGACCGCGCTCCTCCAGGAGCTGATCAGCGAGCACGCCCCGAGCGCGATCATTGCCTCGGGAATCCACAAGGACCCCGCCGGCTGCTACCAGGTCGAGCTGCTGGCCAAGAACGAACTCCAATACGACGAGGTCCCCGACATTGACGGCAACCTGATTCAGGACGCCCAGGTCGAGGCCGAGGGGCCGCCCCAGGTCGTCAGCACGCTTCCGCTCGCCAAGATCAAGATCGCGCTCGAGTCCGCAGGCTTTCAGACGGAGCTCTCAGAAGACGCGGGTCGCCACGTCTGCAACGCCGTCTTCTATTGGCTCGCGCGCCAGGAGGTCCCCGCGGGCTTCCTCCACGTCCCGCCCACGAGCGCGCCCCAAGAGGTGGCCCGAGCGCTCCGCGTCGCGGCCATCGTCACTGCAGGACGTCTCGTCGAGCGACGCGTCGAGGTCTAGTCCGCGAACAGGAACATGAAGCCAATGATGAGGGCGACGAGGACACCGACCCCCGCGACCGCCATCAGGATCATGTTCGTGTTGTCGGCCTTGGGGCGGGCCGCGACTCCGCGCTGACGGCCGGTGGGGCCACCCCCGCTCTTGCGGGCTGCGCCAACCTGGCTCGTCTTGCGGCCGGCGCCTGCCTTGCCCTGTCCGCTCTTGCGCTGCCCGGTCTTGCGGCCTGAGCCGGGACGTGTGCCCTTGAGGCCCTTGATCTTGCCCTGGTCCGAGTTGGTCTTGCCTCCGCGACGCCGGATCGCAGCCGCGACGCGACGGGTGAGCTTGACCTTGGGGTTGTCCTTCTTGCGGACTTCGCCGTCGCCCGAGAGGAGCTTGAGGACTTTCTTGATGTGGGCGTTGAGCTCCTTGGGTGTCTGGAAGCGCTCGCTCTGACGCTTGCGCAGGCAGCGCAGGCAGAGCGCCTCGACCGCGGCGTGAACCTTCGGATTGATCTGTCGGATTGGATCGGGCGGCTTGGTCTTGATCTTCTCGCGGACCTCCTTGACCGAGCGACCCAAGAAGGGGTGTCGCGAGGTGAGGAGGTAGTAGAGCGTCGCGCCGAGCCCGTAGACGTCGCTCGCAGGGGAGATCTTCCCGAAGGGACCGTTGACGTCAGCCTGCTCGGGAGGCTGATACATGGGGGTCCCGATCGACCCGCGCCCGGCCAGGATCTCGATCTTGTCCCAGCCCGCGAGGCCGAAGTCCATGAGCACAGCGCGTCCGTCCGGGCGGACCATGATGTTCTCTGGCTTGATATCGCGGTGAATGATCCCGTGGCTGTGCATGAAGCCGACCGCGTCCGCGGCCGAGAATATCGCGGTCAGCGAGACGTCGCCCGCGAGAGCGTCGGAGCCGACGACGAGCTCCTTCATGGAGACGCCCTCGACGTATTCCATCGCGATAAAGTCGAGGCCCTTGTGCCGCCCAACCTCGAGGATCTTGACGATCCCCTCGTGGATCAGCGGCGCCATGACCGTCGCTTCTTTCTTGAAGCGCTCAATGTCTCGAACCGTGGCGTTCTTGCCCCCGATCAGGATCTTGAGCGCGCAGAACTCGTCGTCTTCGGTGATCGCGCGGAACACGATCCCCATTCCGCCTCGGCCGAGCTCGGAGTGGATCTTGTAGTCGCCGAAGGCCGCGCCAGGCTTGAGCTCAGAGACGTGTTGATCGAACTCGCCCTCGATTTGGGCCATGTCGACTTGAGTCTCGCCGGTCTCCGCCTCGCGGAGCATGTGCAGGTATTCGAGGTCCTGCGGGGTCAAGTAGCGCTGCTGGACGAGGACTTCGCCTAGGTCGAGGGCCTGGTTGGTCTTCTTGAACAGCTTCTGGCGAACCTCGACACAGTGTTTCAGCTCCGAGAGGTTGACGAACTCGTTCCGGATAGCCAAGAGGCCGAGGTAGAGATCCGGGTCGGTGAGTGTCTGGGGATTCACGGTTAGATTTGGCCAAGCCCTTAGGTGGCATTGGGTTAGGGCTGGAGGCCTCTCGACGATAGCACGAGCCACCCTTGGATCAAGGACTCGGCCTGCCCCCAGCCGCCCAAATCCTCTCCCCTCGGCCGCCGAGAAGCCCCAGACCAGCGCTAGTTCGAGGCAGTCGGGCTCCTCCGCAGGGGAAGGTTCCGGTTAGGGTTGGCGGCTGTTCGGCCAGACCAAGGGGAGTCGAGCGAGTGTTGGTTATCAAAGTGGGTGGCGCCGAAGGCGTCGACTACGAGGCTGTCTGTCAGGACCTCGCCGAGCTGGCCAAAGAGGGCCAGCCCTGGCTCTTGGTCCACGGCGGATCCCACGAGACCAACGAAGTCGCGACGGCGCTCGGGCACCCCCCCGAATTCGTGACTTCGGCCTCTGGCTACACCAGCCGCAAGACGGATCGCCGCACGATCGAGATCTTCGAAATGGTCTATTGCGGCAAGCGCAACAAAGGACTCGTCGAGCGGCTCCAGGCCCTGGGAGTCAACGCTCTCGGGTTGTCGGGGCTCGACGGCCGCCTGCTGGAGGGGCGGCGCAAGAAGGCGCTCAAGATCGTGGACCCGGAGACCGGCCGCCGGCGGGTCCTGCGCGACACCTACACCGGGACGGTCGAGACGGTCAACACCGGGCTGATCGAGCTCCTCTGTGGGGCTGGCTACTGGCCCGTGGTCTCCCCACCTGGGATCAGTCACGAGTCCGAGGCGATCAACGTTGACGGCGACCGCGCCGCAGCCAAGATCGCGGGAGCCCTCGCCGCTGAGACCCTCGTGATCTTGAGTGACGTCCCAGGGCTCCTCCGGGACTTCCCCGACGAGGGGTCACTCGTGACCCACCTCGCCAAGGCAGATCTGGCCAGCGCTCGGGAGGAGCTCGCCCAAGGGCGAATGCGGATCAAGCTCCTCGGCGCCGAAGAGGCGCTCGAGGGCGGCGTGAAGCGGGTCGTCCTGGGCACGAGCAAGGGCGAGCACCCGGTTCGAGCCGCGCTCGCAGGGAAGGGAACGGTGATCGAGTGAGCTCCACGCAGGAACTCGACTGGCAGTCCTGGGCGGACTCCGAGGATCAGACCACGAGCGGGGTCTACACCAAGCAGGGCCCGCCGCTGGTCCGCGGCGTAGGCGCGCGGCTGACCGACGCCTCGGGCCAAGAGTTCATTGACTGCGTGGCAGGGATCGGGACCGGCAACGTCGGTCACTCACACCCGATCGTCGTGGCCGCGATTCAGCACCAGGCAAGTCAGCTCACGATCTGCCCCGAGATCTTCCACCACGAAGAGCGCGCCAAGCTTCAACGGCGCCTCGTCGACCTCGGCGCGAGCGCTGGAATCGAGCGCGTGTTCTGCTGCAACTCGGGCGCGGAGGCAGTCGAAGCGGCGCTCAAGTTCGCCAAGATCGTGAGCGGACGGCCCGGCGTCGTGGCAGCGATGCGCGGGTTCCACGGGCGCAGCATGGGCGCCCTGAGCGCGACTTGGGAGAAGAAATACCGTGAGCCCTTTGAGCCGCTCGTGCCTGGCTTCTCTCACGTCCCTTATGGAAAGCTGGATCGCCTCGACGCGGCGATAGGGGACGAGACGGGCGCCGTGCTTCTCGAGGTCATTCAGGGCGAGGGCGGCGTGCGGGTCGGAACCGCGGAGTATCTCCAAGGCGCACAAGCCCTCTGCCGCGAGCGCGGGGCGTTCTTGATCCTAGACGAGGTCCAGACCGGGATCGGCCGGACCGGGCGGACCTTCGCCTACGAACACTTCGACCTTCGCCCTGACCTGGTGTGCCTGGCCAAGTCCCTCGCGGCCGGAGTCCCCATTGGAGCCGTCCTGATCGGTGAGCGCCTGGGCGCGATCCCGGGGCGTGTTCACGGCTCGACCTTTGGCGGCAACCCGCTGGCGGCGGCGGCGGCGAACGCCGTCCTCGACGTGCTCGAAGACGAGGGCCTCTGCGCCCGAGCCGAGCGCCTCGGGGGGCAACTCCGCGCGCAGCTTCGTGCCCTCGAGTCACCTCACGTCCGCGAAATCCGCGGTTTGGGGCTGATGATTGGGATCGAGTTGAAGCGCAAGGTCGGCCCGCTCGTCACTGCCCTCAGAAGCCGAGGCGTACTTGCCTTGGGGGCAGGGGCTACAGTCCTTAGACTCTTGCCTCCCCTGGTCATTTCCGAGGCCGACCTCGCCGCTGTCGTGGCCGCGATCGACGCCTCGCTGAAGGAACTCAAGGAGTAGTCATGCGCAACTTCGTACTCGCCTGCCTCGCCCTCCCGCTCGCCCTGTTCTTTGGGGGTTGTGCCGGTGGAGAGATCATTGGCGTCTCGGCGGCCAACCCCGACGAGGCGGTCCTGACCGTTAGCTACAGGGCCAAGGGCCTCGCCCACGTCCCTGAGAAGTGCCACATCGTGGCGCGCTGGGGCCCCTTTAACGCGGTCGCGAACGCGATCGTGACCGGGTCACAGCCCGTCAGCGAGTCGATCGACCTGACACGCTGGCAGAGGATCCGAGGCGCCCCCGCGAGCGATGCGGTGATGGAGATCTGGTTCACCTATCCCAACCCGCGCCGCCCGATCGACAAGAAGACTTTTCCGCCTCCCTTTAGCTCGATCGACGTCATTGAAGACGCGGTCAACGCCAAGTCGCCAGTCAACCGAGGCTCGAGGCCGGCGAGCTCACTCGACACCACGCCTTCTGGCTGGGGCCGCCCGGAGCAGCTCTCGGGCAGCCTCGACTCGCCCAGTTCACGCGACTTGAGCAAGGCGCTGATCTGCCAAATCTCAGCCGGGGCAGGCCCCCGCTACTTCAAGGTCAACAGTCCGCCCAACACCCTGGTCCGGCTCACGATCGACGTGCACTCCAAGGCGAGCGCAGGCAACGTCAACGAGGCCACCTGGTGGCGAGTCAGCCTCCTCGACGAAGCCGGAATGGCGCTCCCTCAGGAGGAGCAGGAGTTCGTCGGGCTGGGCCAAGAGAAGCGCCACGAAGCGGAGTGGATGTTCGACGGGAGCCCCGTGATCTTCAAGCTCGCGTCGGGAAGCAAGGACGGCGATTGGATCCGGATCCGCTTCGAGACGGTCCAGTAGCCGAGGGAAGGTCACGTGAGGGTCGTACGACTCCCGATCGCGTGCTCCCGTCCCCTAAACTGAATCTTCTAGTAAAGCGGAGCACGATCCTGACTGGGGTCGCCTTCCTGGCGCGGTGGAGTCGTGAGATCCCCCTCCGAGGCGACCCCTCAGGATCGTAGCCTCCGGTTTAGAGGTCCTGTAGCTCGCCCGTGATCTCCTCGACGAGGTCCTTGAGCGTCACGACGCCGACGGCTTTGCCTTGGTCCATGACGACTGCGAGCGCAGTTCGCGCACGACGCATGCGCAGGAGGGCCTCGGTCACAGGCTCGCCGGGGCGCAGCTCGAGAGCCGGCTGAATGTAGTTGCGAATCGTGAGGCCTGGAAGCTCCTCGAACAGGAGATCGAACAGGTTCACGACGCCGACCACTTGGTCGCGCTCCCGGCGGAAGACGGGCATGTGCCGCCGCCCGCAGAGGCGCGCGAAGTTGCGAGCCTCCTCGAGTTCGGCGCTCGCCTCGAGCGCGTCAACCTCTGCGATCGCGATCATGGTGTGCTGCACCGTGCGCGCGTTGAGCGAGAAGATGTTCCGTGCCAGGGTCTCCTGATACTCCGTCAGCGCTCCTCCCTCGGCGCCGGCCTCGATCACGAGCCGGATCCGATCTTCAGCGCGGAGCTTGGCGTCGCCGTCTGTCTTGAGCCCGAGGCGCTGGAGGAGCCAGGTCAGCACGCCGAGCGCGAGCACGAAGGGTCTAAACACAAACGCCGCGAGGGCCAACACAGGAGCCAGGCCATAGAGGAAGCGATCGGGCTGGCGCCGGAACAGCTCTTTGGGGCCCAGCTCGCCGAGCACGAACAAGAAGGGCGCGACGGCGAGGGTCGCGATCAACTCCGGTGGACCCCAGGCGAGCTGACTCACGACGAGGATCGAGGCGAACGAGACGAGGTTGTTGGCGAGGTTGGTCCCGATCAGGCACACGACCACGAACGCGGTCAAGTCGCTAGTTAGGTGATTGACGAGGCGCGCCTGGCGCCCGCCGTCTGCGAGCGCCAGCCGGAGGCGGGTTCGATTGAATTGATAGGCGCCCGTCTCTGCTCCCGAGAACAGAGCTGAGGCCACGATCCCAAGCGCGATCCCTCCTGCGGCCCAGGCGATCAAGCGACGTCTCCGCTCGAGTCAGCGGGGGGGAGCAGGTCGGGGTCACGAAGGGGCGGGCCCGGAGCCGCGGCCGCCGCCGGCGGGTCGGAGGGACTCGCGCTCTCGTCGGCCATGGCCTCGAGTCGTCGGTGGGCTCGGACCACACCGCTGATGGTCATGTCGTCGCCGACTTCGCCTTGGGGTGCGCGTTGGCCCGGGCGCGGAAGGCTGATCTCGACTTCGCGCGCGCGGCGCCGCTCGACGATCGAGACCCGGAGGCTGACTCCAGCCTGCCAGACCGTATCTCCCACCTCCGGGATTCGGCCAAGCTCGTGGGCCAGAAAGCCCGAGAGGGTCGTGGCGCTCGAGGCAGGGAGGGGGACGCCGAGGAGGTCCTCGACCTCGCGGAGGGGGATCCGTCCCTGAACGACCCAGCGGCCCTGGCCCGACGGACGCAGGAGGGGGGCCGCGTCTTCGCGGGCAATGTCCCCCGTAATCTCCTCGACGAGGTCTTCGAGCGTCACCAGTCCGTGAGTCCCGCCGTATTCGTCGACGACGAGCGCGATCTGCTGGTGCCGCTCGACCATTTCGCGCAGGAGGCTCTCTAGGGACTTGGTCCCCGGCACGAACCAGAGCGGGCGAACCAGGTCCGCAAGCGGCCCGTCGGTGCTGCGGAGCACGTCCCGGGTCCGCAAGTAGCCTGTGATCTGGTCGACGCCGCCTCCCTCGTGGACGAGGACCTTCCCGAACTGGCGCTCCTTGACGATCTCTATCAAGTCGTCGCGGGACGTATCGCTGCTGAGGTCGACAGCGACCAAGTCGACGCGAGGGGTCATGATCTCGTGGGCCCGGCGGGACCCGAGCTCCATGGCGCCTGCCAAGAACTCGCTGGCCTGGGACTCGATCGACCCCTCGGCGCCGTGAAGCTCGACGAACCGGCGCAGGTCCTGGTCCGAGAGGCTAGCGGGAGGGGGCAGGCGACGCTCGACGAGGTCGAGGCTGGACGAGACGAGTCGCTCGAGGGGTCGAGTCAACCAGGCGGTCGCGTTTCGGAACGCGAGGAGCGGGACGGCGGCCAGGAGGGCCACACGTCGCGAGGCGGTGACCGCGATCGCTTTGGGGAGAACCTCGCCGATCACGACGACCGCCACCGTCGTGACCAGGAAGCCCGCCACCACGCCGGCTGGACCCTGCTGGCTGAAGCTGAGCACGACCCGAGCCGAGAGGGCCATCAGGAGGAAGTTGACGAGCAGGTTCCCGAACAGAACGGCGACCAGGAGCGAGCGTGGGCGCGCGAGGAGTTCGAGAGCGGCGCGCGCTGCGCGCCCCCCGTCGCCCCGCAGCCAGTCTCGGTCGTGACGACGAAGCGAGAACAACGCCGTCTCACTCGAGGAGAAGAAAGCCGAGAGCGCAAACAGTATGGGGAGCCCCGCAAGTTCTGCCGTCATGCGCTTTCCTGAGCGGCGGGGGGCTCGGGCTCGGGCTCCTCCTCTGCGCTGGGCTGGGGCAGGTCCGTTTCAGGAGGCTGGGTCTCTGCGGGAGGAGCCGCAGCTTGAGGCCGAAGAGCGCGGAGACGATCTAGGACTTGGTCCGCGGTGATCCCCCGATAGGTGATCCCCTCCGCGAGAGTCTCGACCCAGCGGGCGGGACAGCGGTGGCAAGGCAGATCGAACTCCTCGGCCAAGACACGAGCCGCGTTCGGATCGCGGGCGAGGAGGTCGGCGATCAGGACCTTGGGGTGGAGGGGATCGTCCTCCGCGGCTGAGGGAGGTTCACCTCCAGGCTCAGGCTCCGGCTCTTCACTCGGCTCCTCGTCGGGCACGCAGGGATCTTTGCAGATCAGGGCCACTGTGTCGACTTGACGGGGGGCTGGTTTTGGC
>JAESQQ010000551.1 GCA_016765095.1 Planctomycetota bacterium
CCAAGGCCGAGGCCGCGCGGGCCCGCGAGGCCGAGGCCCGGGCCCGCGAAGAGGAGGCCACCCGCGAAGTACGCCGCCTGTTCGCTACGCAGGAGGAGGCCCTGGCTCGCGCGCTTCGCGACCGGGGGTTGGGCCTCCTCCAGCGAAAGGCCCATAACGAAGCCGCCGCGCTCCTCGCAGCCAGCCTTGCGCGGCGCGAGGACCCGATCGCGCGAGGGGCGCCTTCCTGAGCGCCTGGCGTCGCGTCCGCCGCCTGAGGGCTTTCGAGCCGCCAGCCACCCCCGTCTCGGCCCTCCCGAGCGGAGGTCCCGAGGGCTTCCTGCTCGCCTTGCGCACGGGCTTCACTTGCCGACCCGCAGACTCGCGCCACCTCGCGAGAATGCTCCAGGGCGTCAAGCCGATCGCCTTCCTCCCCTTCGGCGCAGGCGAGCTCCTGTTCGAGCGAGGGGGCCGGGTCCTCGACCTCCCCGCGTCGGACCGAGCCACCACCGCTGAGGTCCCCTACCGAATGCTGCCCTTGGAGAGCTCCCTCCTGGGTGCGGCTCCGCGGGGACGGAGTCGGATCGCGCTCGCGGAGACCGGCGGGCGGATCTTGCTCTTTGAAGGCCTCGAGGCAGACCCCGTCGAGCGCGCGCGCTTGGCTCCGCTGACCTGCCTCTGGGGCAGAGCCGAACAGCCCTCGCTCTTCGGTGGCCGCGAGGGCCAGGTCTGGATCTGGCCCCAGGAAGAGGACCCGCGCTTGGTCACTCGGCTGGAGTCCCCCGTCCTCGCCCTCGCCTACGGCGGGCCTCAGCGCCTGGTTTCGCTCGGCGTCGACGGGGCCGTCCACCTTTGGGACAGCTCAGGGAAGGCCCTCGGCGTGATCCCCACGAAGCGTCGCGTGCTCTGCATGGACTGGGGCGGGGAGGGACACCTCCTCCTCGGGACCCGGGAGGGGGTCGTAGAAGTCTGGAAGACCGAGCCCACGCCCGCGCTCGTGAGTGACTCCTGGGACCTCGTCGAGCCGATCTATGCCGTTGCGACTCGAGGCTCAGCCGCGCTCGCCGTCGGCCGCACCACCTTCGCCACCACCGCGCACTTCGTCGAGCAGAACTCGATCCAGGCCACGATTCGCCCGCCGCCTCAGCGCGTCGTGCTCGACGCTAGCGGGGACGCCCTCCTGACGAGTTCCGAGGGTGGCCTCAAGCGTTGGCAGCTGACCGACGACGACCTGGTCTTCCTCGACTCCAATCGCAGCGAGCCTGCCAGCGTCGCCAAGGCCCACCCAAAGCGCGGCTGGATCGTTGGCACGCGAGACGGGCGAATCGCCCAGGTCCCACCGAGCGGACCCTTCAAGCTGGCCCCCCTCGACCCGGGCTCGGAGATTGTCTTCGTGGGTGTCAGCGACGGACGGATCGTCGGAATCAGCCGCGCCGGCGCGGTCGGTTGGATCCAACCCGGCGGCCGCCAGCTCGAGCGCAAGCGGATTCCCCTCTTCGCGAAGCTCTCCCTCCGCGAAGCGATCCTGGAAGGCACGTTCAAGAACGGAACCCTGTTTGCCGACACAGGCGACGAGACCCAGGCCATAGGCTTCGGGTCGCGTCCCGGCAGGGGAAGCGTGGACGGCGGCAGCCCCTTGGCTCGTTGGCGTCGGCTGGGCAACGGCGAGATCACGACTCTGGTCTCCCACCGCGACACCCTCTTCCGTTGGGAGCTGGGCGTGGGGCTCCAGTCCGTCTATGCGGCCGCTGGGCGACTCCGTCAGCTCGACCCTTCGCGGGAGTTCCTCTTGGTTCGCCACGAGGCGGGCCTGGATCTCGTCGGGAGCGGCTACCAGCCGATCCACCGCTGGGTCGCCGAGAGCCGGTCGCTCCGCTCCGCTACGGCAGCCTGGCCCGGGAAGCGCGTCGTGGCGCTCTACGGCGATCGCCTGGCCTGCTACGACGTCCGGCGCCGCACCGCTCTGACCGAAGCTCGGACTCGGATCGGCGGCGGCGAGTCCTGGGGAGCGGCCAGCCCTTCGGGTGTCGTGGCCCGCCTTGAAGGGAAGCGCCTCTCAGCCTTCCAGTTCGGGAGTCCAGAGCTGGTCTCGACCGACGTGGACCCGGCCCCCAAGTCGACCCGCCGCCTCCGCCTCAACTCCACGGGTCGCTATGCCTTGGTCGTCTCCCGCGACGCCGCGTCCGTGCTCGACCTCCAAACGCACAAGGTTGGTGACCGAGCTCGCAACAAGAGGATCGACGTCAAGGGCCGCTACGCGCTGGAGGACGGCGCCTGGCTCAGTCCCGACGTGTTCGTCCTGACCGGCTGGCTCCTGGCCGGACCCGATCAGGGCCGGCTCGTCCAGCTCCGGGTCGACCTGGGCTCCAAGGGCGCCCAACCCAACGCGCTCCCCATGGGCAGCTCGAAATCGGTCAGGGAGCCCGGGGACAAGCCGCGCCGAGCCCGCTCTTGTGCGAGCCCAGGCCGCGGAGGAACCCTGGCCGTCGTCCACGACGAGTTGGTGATCGTGCAGAACTTGAGCCAGATCAGCGGACCGACCTCTGCCGAAGACGCGCGAACGTTCCTCTCCCTCCAGCGGATTCAGATCCCCAAGATCACGATCCCCGTCGCCATGACCCTCGACCCCGAGGCCAACCAGCTCTTCCTCGCGGGCCGAAACCCGACCGGCGCCCACTCGATCTGGGTCACCGATCTCCCCCAGGCGAGGCCAATCGGCGTCGCCGGGCGGCTGACGATCCCCCTCGGGGCGACCCTCTGGCAAGGTCGGTTCGAGGTCCGCGACCTCGCCGTCTCCCCTGACCGCCGCTGGCTCGTCGCGACTGGAGAGGGCTTCTTGTTGTTCGACCTCCAGTCCCGCACCCTCCAAGCGATCGTGAGCAACACTGGGACCTTCCACGCTGCCTTCCGCAGCCCCAGCGAGCTCGTCTATCTCGAAAACGGCAAGAGCACCGGCACCTGGGACCTCGCCCGCGAGGGCCTCACGACCCCCCGGGATCAACTCGTAGAGCTAGTCGCCAAGACGACCGGCCTCCGAGTCGCCGGTGGCGAAGTCCTCCTAGAGCCAGACGCTCTGGAAGCCTACTTGCACGTCGCGCGAGGACGATAGGGCGGCCTCGGAGTCGGTTCTGTCGGTTCTGTTTCCCTTGCGCGGCTAACTGTGGTTCGGGGAGCGACCTCGCGCTAGGGTCATGGCATGAGTTGGCCCCCTGGGACTCGAATCGGCGAATACACGATTGATAGCTACCTTGGCGCCGGCGCCATGGGTGTCGTCTACAAGGCGCGCGCCGTCGACGGGGAGGTCGTCGCGATCAAGACTTTCGACCTCGACGAGGGCGAGCACGGCTTGGCTCGGTTCCGCCGCGAGGGCAAGGCCATGACGGCCATAGGCGGGCACCCGAACCTGATGCGGGTCCACGAGACGGGCGAGGTCGCGGGCTCGGCCTACATCGCAATGGACCTCGCGACCGGGGGAAGCCTCGAGGACCGACTCCGCACGGGACCTCTGCCTTGGGTGGAGGTCGCGCAGCTCGGTCAGCAACTCGCCGAGGGCCTCGCGCACGCCCACGATCAGGGCGTCCTGCACCGCGACCTCAAGCCCGAGAACATCCTCCTAATGGACGACGGGACCCCGAAGGTGGCGGACTTTGGAGTCGCCCGCCTCAAGGGCAGTCAACGCCTGACGCAAACCGGCGCGATGGTCGGCACGCCGAGCTACATGTCGCCTGAGCAGCTCAATAACGAACGTGGATCCGTCGACGAGCGGACCGACGTCTACGGCCTGGGCGCGACGCTCTATCACGCTCTGACCGGGCACGCTCCCTTCGAGGGCGACATTGGATCGGTCATGGTCGCCGTCAACATGGAAGACCCCACGCCACCGAGCGATATCGTCGAGGGCATCTCGCGCGACCTCGAGGCCGTCCTCTACAAAGCGCTCCGCAAGTCACCGGACGACCGATACGTGTCTATGCGCGGACTCGCGGCCGACCTCGGTCGCGTGGCCGAGGGTGAGCGCCCAGAGGCCAAGGGCGGCCCCCGGCGTTGGCCCAAGATCCTTCTCGGATCCCTGCTCTTGGTCGGCCTGGTGGCGGCCCTCGGAGTCGGGTGGGGCGTGCAACGCTCCCGCCAGGGTGAGGATTCGGGCGTTACCGCTGGCGACGACCTAGACAGATTTGAGCTCCTCAAGCCGATCCCCGAGCGAACCCAAGCCGCCACGATCGTGATCAAGCTTCGGGTCGCCCAGGACGTTGATCGGATCGAGGTTCGCGCCAACCGCGTCAAGGTTGACGTTCCTGCGCTCAAGATCGACGGCACTTCTTCGACGATCGAGGTCGAGGTTCCCCTCGCGATCCAGCGCGAGACGGACACGCCGACCGAGGTCATAGTCTCGGCTTTCGTCGGGCGGAGACGGATCAAGAAGTTCACGTTTACGGTTCTGCGAGAGATTCGCTGGACGGGGCCTCGTCACCGCAACCCCGTGGACGGCTCGATCCTGGTCCGCGTTTCTGCGGGTGAGGTCCAGCTGGGGCCTGACTTCAGCAATGGCCTGACCAACAGGGCCAATAAGAGCCACAGGACGAACTTCGCCGACAACGCGCAGCGACGCGGTCGAGTCACGAAGGACTTCTATCTGGGGGAGGTCGAGCTCTCGTGGGCGAAATACAAGCGCTTTTGTGAGGCAACCAAAAGCCGCCGTGTTCCCGATCACCTCCTGGAGTATGTCGGCGAGGCTCGCACTGGCTTCGGCGAGGGGGGCGCCCACGAGCCTCTGACGTTTGCGGGAACCCCCGAGAGCGAAGTCTTGCCGGTGTTCAACGTCTCGTGGGAAGACGCGCAGGCCTACTGCAAGTGGGCCAACCTCCGCCTCGCGACGGAACTCGAGTGGGCATTGGCGGCGAGCGGGCCGGACAACCCCGAGTCGCGGCGACCCAATCCTTGGGGAACCTTCTCATTCAATGCGAAGGCTGTCCTTGGGTGCAACATTCCGATCTTTCCCCAGGAAGGAGTGGGGAAGCCCTTCTTGGAGCTCAAGGTCGGGACGGACGTGACCCCAGAAACCAAGATCTATCACCTCGGAGACAACGTCTCGGAGTGGGTCCAAGACCCCTTCGACTTGATCCGTGACGGCCCGACGATCGTCGACTCATGGACAGGCCCCAAGTCGGCTCCCAAGCGCGTCGTGAGGGGCGGTGACTGGGCGGGCGGCTATCAAACCATGCTCAACTGGTATCGCCGCGGTAAGAACCCCAACTCGCGAGAGACGTCGATTGGAATCCGGGTCGCCCGAGACGCGGACTGAGTCGGATCCGGGATCCGGCCAATCCGGGAGACAGCAGATCAGGGCCAGCGTGGCATTGTGTGGCTATCATGGGCCAAGCCCATGGTCACCGATCTCGACGAGCTGTTCCTGAAGCACGTCCTCGAGCATGACCTCGTCACGCCCGAGCAGATCAACCGTTGTAAGAAGGAGCAGAAGCGCGAAGCCAAGAAGGGCCGGCGCTACTACCTCGGTCAGCTCATGATTCAGCGCCGGCTGATCACCTGTGAGCAGTTCCTCGACGTCGAGAACGCCCTCAACCAGAAGATCTACGAGTGCTCCAAGTGCAAGGCGCGCTACTCGCGGAGTCAGCTTCGCAAGGGGTTCGCGTGCGCCGGCTGCGGTCGGGAGGTCGTGATCGAGGGCGGCGGACGCCTGTCCATGGCCGAGATCCTCGCCAGCCGCGACCCGCGCGACTTGACGATCTCCCTCGCGACCGCCGAGGGCGTCAAGACGCAGACCTCGACTCGGCGTCGCCGCTCGAGCAAGGGGCGCGAGAAGGGCCGGGGCCGCGAGCGGAAGAACGAGCAGCCAAACGCCAAGAAGAAGATCAACCGCGCGGTCCTCGAGGTCGGGAGCGAGGACCTCAGCGCGCTCGATCGGTTCGAGGTCCTCGAGGAGATCGGGCGCGGCGGAATGGGCGTCGTGTTCAAGGCTCGCCAGGCAGACATGGATCGGATCTGCGCCCTGAAGGTGATCAAGGCCGGCCCGCACGTCCCCGAGGTTCAAATCAATCGCTTCGTCCAAGAGGGCAAGAGCGCCGCTCGGCTAAATCACCCGAACATCATCTCGATCTACGACTGCGGTCGCAGCAAGGACATGTTCTATGTCGTGATGGAGTTCATAGACGGGCAGTCCCTCCAGCAGCTCCTTGCTGAGCGCAAGCGGCTCGAGGCGGGCGAAGCGATCGCGATCTTCACCGACATTCTGAGCGCGGTTGGCTACGCCCATGAGAACGGAGTCGTGCACCGCGATCTCAAGCCAGCCAACATTCTGATCGAGAAGGAGCGCGGCCGCGCCAAGCTGATCGACTTCGGGCTCGCCAAGGACACGGACGCAGACATGGGGCTGACCCAGGACGGGCAGATCCTCGGGTCGCCCTTCTACCTCTCGCCCGAGCAGACCCGGGGCAAGAGCAAGGACGCCGACGGGCGCTCCGATATCTTCGCGCTTGGCGTGATCTTGTATGAAGTCCTCACGGGACAACGACCGTTCTCGGGGCGCTCGGCGGCGGAGGTCTACAGCAAAATTCTGCACGGTCGCCCGACCCCGCCGACCGTCCTTGAGCCGGAGATCGATCAGGAACTCCAGGCGACCGTGCTCAAGGCCCTCGAGAAGGACGCCAGCGAGCGGTTTCAGACCACGGGTGAGTTTTCGCTCCGCCTCGAGCAGTACCTCGAAAGTCGGGCTGAGCAACAGCAGGCGCAGACGACGCGGCGGATGAACCCCGTCTCGCCGGAGCGCCTCGTCCGCTCCTCGTCTCGAACGGCTCGTCGGCCGGGGGGAAGCGGCTATGGGAGGTCGGCCGGTCGCTCGACGGGGCGCGTCGGGCGCACGACTGGGAAG
>JAESQQ010000552.1 GCA_016765095.1 Planctomycetota bacterium
CCGCCGCCGCCGCGTCGACGCCGGCGCCGTCGGGGTCGATCACCGCTGGACTCGCCGGAGCGTTCGTCCTGTGCACCGGTGCCTTCGCCGCCGCCCGGCTTGCCACCTCGTCCGTGTCGACCGCTGGTCCGGCCGCTCTCGCTGGAGGCCTTGTCTTCGCTCTTCCCTCGCTTGCCGCGACCCCCGCCGCGGCTTTTGCCTTTTGCGCGTCGTTCGGAGCGACGCTTGGCCTCTTCGTGAGCGGCTTCCTCGTCCGCTCTGCGCTCCGCTTCGGCTGCGACCGAGTCGGCTCGCCGCCGGGCGCGGCGATCCGCTGCGCGCAGGAGGGCTCGCGCGTCTTCGTCGCCCTCGGCGGCTCGGCGCTCGAGGTCGGCCTCCTCGTTGGCCTCCTGCACGAAGCCCACCAGAGACGCCAAGTCGCCCACGATTTCAGCGCGCTTCTTCTCCGAGTCGGGTCGGAAGTCGCGCTCCAGGCGCCCCGCCTCGTACTCCGCCCAGATCTGCCAGGACTGCTTTCCAAGCTCGCGGATCTCGGGGTCGTAGATCCCAAGGTGCTGACTGATCGCGTAAAGGTCACGCTCGAGGAGGTTGCTCGCCTGCTGATTGTGCGCAGCAGACACGCATTGGGGGAAGTCGATCACGACCGGCTCGCCCTTGCGAACGAGCACGTTGTAGGGCGAGAGGTCGCCGTGTACGAGGTCGTTGAGGAGCAAGATCACGACTTGCTCGAGGATTTTGTCGTACATCACCCGCGCGCTCTCGGGGTCGAACGAGACTTGGGCTAGCTGGGGCGCGAGCTCGCCGTTGTCGTCGCAGATCAACTCCATGACGAGGGTCTCCTCGTGATGGGTCAGGATTCGCGGGACGCTGGCGCCCGAGGCCTGGAGGCTGCGGAGCGCCTCGACCTCCGACATTCGCCAGGCTTCCTCGGCCTGTTTTTGACCGAACTTGGAGTTCTTCTCCAGCGCGCGCTTGGTGCGCGTGTTGCGCACGTTGCGCCCCTCGCGGTAGCCAGCGTCGTTCTTGAAGCTGCGGAATTCTCGCTTTCGGTAAACCTTAGCGACGTAGTGGTAGGGGCCGTGCTCGACGACGTAAATGTCTGCTTCTTTGCCGCTCTTGAGCTGGCAAACAATACCGTCGATCAGTCCCTCAGCGACTAGCTCAATGAGCGCGTCGCGGGAACGAGAGGTAATGGTGCCTCCTTGGGTGGGGGGCGGCTCTGCCGCCTGGTGAGGATTGGACCCTGGAAGGGTACCAGAGGATCGTCGCCTCCGCAGCCCCACCGCGCGCAGCCTAATCCAAAGGCTGCTCGAAGCCGTCGTAGCGGCTCGTGGCGGCACCGACTGCGAGGGGCTCGACCCGATCCAGTTTTGTTGGCCCCCAGCAGTTCCGTTTCCAGTGGACCCGGATCGTTCGGGGGCGATCCGTGTAGAGGCCATAGTCCCAGTGGGCGCAGCCGACGTCGTCGGGCTGGCCGGCGCCGCGCAGTGCGGCGTCAGCGGTGATCCCGGGCGCGAGCGCCTCGACCGCTTGGGCCCGGTCTCCCAGAGAAGTGTGGAGCGCTGCAGCGGGGCCAACGCGGACCACGGTCGCGCCCGCGAGGGGCCTCGGCTGCTCTCCCAGCCGGAGGAGCGCCCGCTGAGCGAGGCGGCGGAGGTCGTGGAGGTCAGCCAAGGAGGGGTCGAGGTCCCCCAGCCTCCTCAGACCGGGCCGACAGGGGCCTCCGCCCCACTCCAGGGCGCGCAGGGCTGGGATCGCGCTCAGGAGGTGCTGCTCTGCGGCGCAGAGCGTCGCGGCTCCGAGGCGCTCGCTCGTCCCGAGCGTGAGGTCGTGGGGAGACTCGTCCAGATCGGTCAGGTGCTTGGCCTCCCCTAGGACCGAGAGCGCTCGCTCGGCTTCCAGGTCCGCCAGGGCCTCCTGTTCGTAGCCGTTGGGGACGAAGTCGCCCTTGGCGCGGCTGAAGAGCAGGCGGTGCCCCGGGGCAGTTCGCAGCGAGAAGGAGAGCCCGCGTGGCAGGTCTATGAACTGAGCCGTCGAGAAGCGCAGCCAGTCTCCTGGGCCCTTTGCAGTCCACTCGGCCAGTTGAGCGAGGCCGTCTAGGCAGCGCGGAGCCCGGGCGGCGCGACCGCTCACGGGGTCTAGGAGCGAGAGCCATTGGCCCCGGCCCCACTTACCGATAATGGCCACCTGCCCGCTGTCGTGGACCCAGGCGCGCTGAGGGATCGGATCCTGAGGACCCAGGGTTCGCTCCCAAACGAGCCGACCGAAGCGAAAGAGCCGGAGGCGAGAGCCCGAGAGCGCCCTGTTTCCCCCCTCGGGAGTCCGGACGATCTCGAACAGCGAACTCTGGTGGAGGCTCGTGGCCGAGACGTCGGAGAGGCGGGGGGTGCGCATGGGCTGCTCCTGGCTACCCCAGAGACGCCGCCCGGCTCAGACCCTCACGGGCCAGCCTACTTGTCGACTATGAAGCTCCCGATCGCGAGGTGGTCGATCCCCGTCGTGAAGAAGCAGCGGAGCGCGTCCTTGGGAGTGCACACCATGGGCTCCCCGCGGACGTTGAACGAGGTGTTCAGGACGACTGGAATCCCAGTCAGCTCGCCGAGCTTGCTGATCACCTCGTGATAGAGCGGGTTGGTCGCCTTGCTTACGGTCTGCAAGCGCGCGGTCCCGTCCACGTGGGTGATCGCGGGCAGCTTGCTCCGGTATTCCTCGTGCACGGGCACGACCGAGGTCATGAAGGGATCGAGGTGCTTGGTGTCAAAGTAGGTCTGGTAGGTCTCTTCGATCGCCGAGGGGGCGAAGGGACGGAAGTCCTCGCGGTGCTTGACCCGCAGGTTGACGGGGTCTTGGATCTCGGGGCGAGAGGGGTCTGCCAGAATGCTGCGGTGACCCAGGGCGCGGGGCCCAAACTCGCCGCGTCCTTGGAACCACCCGACGATCTTGCCCTCGTTGAGCAGCTTGGCGGTGTCGCCGGCAATGTCCTCGCTCTTGCGATAGCGAAGGAGGCCCTCCTTGAGGATCGCCTCGATCGTGTCGTCGCTGAACTCTGGGCCGAAGTTGGCGCGGTCCATGACGAAGGTCCGTGGACGACCTAGCTCCTGGTGATAGACCCAGTAGGGCGCGCCGAGGGCGCCGCCCGCGTCGTAGGCCGCAGGCTGGACGTAGATCTCGTCAAAGGGGACCTCGTTGAGGATCCGAGTGTTCATCACGCAGTTGAGCGCCACGCCGCCCGCCATGGCTATGTTGCGCGCGCCCGTCTTCTCCTTGAGGCAGCGCGCCATGTGGAGCCCGATCTCCTCGGTTCGTTCTTGGAGGGCCGCCGCGACGTCCTTGTGGCGTTGATCGATCTCGGACTCGCCAACTCGGCGGGGTCCACCGAAGAGCGCCTCGAGGGCTTGGCTTGGGTAGAGAATTCGGGAGCGCTCTTCGAAGTGCTCGGTCGCGATTCGAAAGCCGTCCCCGTCGGGGAGGATCAAGCCCTTGATCTGCTCGCGGTAGCGGGACGGGTCGCCGTAGGAGGCGAGGCCCATCACCTTGTATTCGTCGTTGTTGCGCTTGAAGCCGAGATACTCGGTCATGGCGGCGTAGAACAGACCGAGCGAATAGGGGAGCCCGACGTGGAACACGCGCTCGAGGCGGTTTCCCTTGCCGTAGTAGCCCGTCGTGGTCGCCCATTCGCCGCGCCCGTCGAGGGTCAGGACGGCGGCCTCGTCGAAGGGAGAGACGAAGAACGCTGACGCTGCGTGGGCGTCGTGGTGGGCGACCTCGTGCACGTCGTAGTCGTCGCCGGCTCCTGCAGCGCGCAGGGCCTGACGGGCCTCGCGGGCGTAGCGCTTGAGCCCCGAGCTGAGGTGCTTGTAGCTCTTGCGGTTGAGCGAGCTGTACGAGCCTGGGCGGGTCACGACTTGGCCGAGGTTGGCAGACTCGCTGAAGGCTCGCATTGGCGAGAAGTTGAACGCGACGTGGTCGACCGTCATCCCAGGGTCGTTGGCGGCCTCAATGCAGTAGCGAATGCTCCGCTTGGGGAACTCGCCGGTGTGTTTGTCGTCGCGAAACCAGCGCTCCTCCTCGACGGCCGCGACGACTTCGCCGTCGCGGATCAGGCAGGCTGCGGAATCGTGGAGCCAGCAGTTGATGCCGAGCAGATACATCTCGTCCTCTTTGGGTTCGGAGAGGAGGGCGGAGTATACGCTTGGCCTCCCTTGGGATAGTCGGGGGGTCGTTGGACGGTTGACGGTCCTTCGACTCGACCGCACCATGTGCCCGTGCCTGATTCTCCCGAGACACCCGAGCCGACTTCTCCCTCCCCCCCAGAGCCTGAAGCCTCGCCTCCGCCTGCGAGCGAGGAGAAGCCGGCCGAGAAGCCGGCCGAGGAGAAGCCGG
>JAESQQ010000553.1 GCA_016765095.1 Planctomycetota bacterium
GTTACTCGTGATCGTAGCCACCGGGCCGCCGCCGAAGGTGACCGAGGTCGCCGCGGTGAGGTTGGTGCCCGTGATCGTGACCGTCGTCCCAGCGCCGGCTGCCGGCGGCGCGAAGCCAGCAACAATCGGGGCTTGAATGAACGTGAACCCGGGCGAAGTCGCGGTCCCACCCGGATTGATAACGACGATCAAGCCCGTGGTCGAGCCGGCCGGAACAGTGGCCAGGATCTGAGTCGCGGTGTTGCCTGTGATCGTGGCGACGGGGCCGCCGCCGAAGGTGACCGAGGTCGCGCCTGTGAGGTTGGTGCCCGTGATCGTGACCGTCGTCCCCGCACCAGCCGCGGGCGGCGCGAAGCCGGTGATCGTGGGGGGCGGAATGAAGGTGAAGCCGGGCGAGGTCACGGTCCCGCCGGGGTTCGTGACGAGGACCAGGCCGTTCGCCGACCCCGCCGGGACGGTGGCCGTGATCTGGGTCGCGGTGTTGGTCGTGATCGCCGCGATCGGACCGCCGCCGAAGGTGACCACGGTCGCGCTCGAGAGGTTCGCGCCAGAGATCGTGACGACGTCGTTAATGGCCCCCGAGGTCGGGGCGAAGCCCGCGATCGTGGGAGCTGGAATGAAGGTGAAGCCGGGCGAGGCCGAGGTCCCGCCGAGGGTCGTGACGGAGACCAAGCCGCTGGCCGAGCCGACCGGGACGGTGGCCAGGATCTGGGTCGCGGTGTTGCTCGTGATCGTAGCCACCGGGCCGCCGCCGAAGGTGACCGAGGTCGCGGCGGTCAGGTTGGTGCCCGTGATCGTGACCGTGGTCCCGGCGCCCGCCAGGGGCGGCGCGAAGCCAGCAACAATCGGGGCTTGAATGAACGTGAACCCGGGCGAAGTCGCGGTCCCACCCGGGGTGATCACGACGATCGAGCCGGTGGTCGAGCCGACCGGAACAGTGGCCAGGATCTGGGTCGCGGTGTTGCCCGTGATCGTCGCGGCCGGGCCGGCGCCGAAGGTGACCGAGGTCCCGCCTGTGAGGTTCGCACCCGTGATCGTGACCGTCGTCCCCGCGCCGGCCGCGATCGGTGCGAAGCCGGAGATCGTGGGGGTGGGAATGAAGGTGAAGCCAGGCGAGGTCGCCGTCCCGCCGAGCGTCGTGACCACGACGGAGCCGTTCGCCGAGCCTGCGGGGACGGTGGCCGTGATCTGAGTCGCGGTGTTCGTCGTGATCGCCGCGATCGGACCGCCGCCGAAGGTGACCGAGGTCGCGGCGGTCAGGTTGGTGCCCGTGATCGTGACCGTGGCGCCTACCGGCGCGGTGGTCGGCGCGAAGACGGTGATGCTGGGAGCTGGAATGAACGTGAAGCCGGGCGTGACCACCGTTCCGCCTGGAGTGATCACGACGATCGAGCCGGTGGCCGAGCCAGCCGGAACGGTGGCCAGGATTTGGGTCGCGGTGTTGCTCGTGATCGTGGCGATCGGGCCGCCGCCGAAGGTGACGAAGGTCGCCCCGGCCAGGTTCGTGCCTGTGATCGCGACCGTCGTCGTGGCGCCGGCGGCGGTCGGCGCGAACCCGCCGACCGTGGGGGCGGGCACAAACGTGAAGCCGGGCGAGGTCGCGGTTCCGCCAGGGGTGGTGACGGCGATCGAGCCGTTGGCTGAGCCGGCCGGAACGGTGGCCGAGATTTGAGTCGGCGTGTTGGCGGTGATCGTGGCCGCTGGGCCACCGCCGAAGGTGACCAAGGTCGCGCCGGTGAGGTTGGTGCCCGTGATCGTGACCGAGCCTCCCGCGCCAGCCGAGGGGGGCGCGAAGCCAGCGATCACAGGGGGCGGCACAAACGTGAACCCAGCAGACGTCGCGGTCCCGCCCGGCGTCGTGACGGCGACGGAGCCGCTCGCCGAGCCAGCGGGGACGACGGCCAGGATCTGGGTCGCGGTGTTGGTCGTGATCGCCGCCAACGCGCCGCCGCCGAAGGTGACCGCGGTCGCGCCGCTCAGGTTGGTGCCCGTGATCGTGACCGTGTTGCCCGCGATCGCGCTGGTCGGGGTGAAGTTGGTGATCGCCGGGGCTGGGATAAAGGTGAACCCGGCGAAGGTCACGACGCCTGTGGGAAGCGTGAGGGCGACGGTGCCGCTGGCCGAGCCGGCGGGAACGACCGCGCTCACCTGAGTCGCGGTTCCGCCCGTGATCGTGACTGCGGGGCCGCCGCCGAAGCTCGCCGTGGTCGCGCCAAGGAGGCTCGTTCCGGTGATCGTGACCGTCGTTCCTGCGCCGGCCGAGGTGGGAGCGAAGCCCGTCAGCGCGGGCGGGGGGGGAGGCGCGGTCACGGTCACGACGAGGTCGCGACTGACGGTGTTGAGACCACCGCCCGCGGTGCCGCCGTCGTCGGTGAACACAAAGGTCAGGGTGGTGGTGCCAATGGAGACTCCGCGGATCGTGGTCGTCCAGTTGGCGCCAGAGCCCGTCGCCGTATCCACCGACGCGATCGAAGTGTCCGCGGAGGTGATGACCAGGCTGAGGACCTGCCCGGCGTCGTTGGGGTTCGCGTCGACGATCGAGATCGTCGCCGTGCCTCCCGCCTGGAGCGCTGGCGCGGCCGGCAGGGAGAAGGAAGGCGCGCGATTGACGCCTGGGGGGACCACGTTTTGGGTCCCGACCGCGTTGATTTGAGCCTGAAGGTCGCTCGAGGTCGTCCCGGAGTTATTCACGGCCGGGTTGTTGAGGAAACTCGCGAGGGAGGTCGAGAGGTCCGAGGTTCCAGCGGTCTGGCTGAGCGTTCCTCCATTGAAGGCGACCGGGGTGCCGTCGTCCTGACCGTTGAGGAAGCCGTCGCTAAAGTCAGCGCCCAGCGCGTCCACAAAGGCCAGGGGGTCCGAGAGGCCTTGGTCCGCGGCTGCTTGGGAGAGAGCGGCCAAGACTGCGCCCAGCTGTGCTCCCTGGCTGGTGGGGTTGGCTGAGATCTGAGAGGCGTCGGAGGGGTTCGTGAAGTCGAGGGGCGCGATCGAGCGAGGGTCGCCGCTGACACCGAACTCCTGGGCGAGGGTGGTCGCGGTCGACTGGACGTTCGCCTCCGTCAAGGCGCTCGGGTCCGTCTGGGACGCCCTGATCGTGCGCTGCGCCGCGATCGTGGTCAGAGGGTTGAGGCTGACCGTCTTAGAGCCACTCGAGCCCGACCCGACGACCGCCGAGACCACGCCAGGCAGACTTTGATCCAAGTTGGTGAGTGAGCTGACTGGAGGGAGCGCAGCGACCGATCGGGTCTGACCCGTCGCCTCGTCCTTGTAGGTGCCGCCTCCCGCCACAATGAAGAAGGGGCCACCTCCCGACGAGCCGAGGGTGTACGTGCCGTCTGCTGCCGTCACTCCCTCGCTGACGAAGGTCAGCGTTCGGTCGCTGTTGATTCGATACACACGAACGGTCGCGCCGGTGACGGGCCCAGCCACCACTCGCCCCGAGATCGTGTCCGCTCCGCCCGGAGCGGGCCCGGCCCCGCCTCCCGTGCCTCCTCCGCAGCCACTCAAAGTGGCTAGGGGTAGCAAGAGCAAGAGCCCCAGACTTACAACACGTTCGGTTCCGACCATAGCGCCTCCCACAAGATGACTAGCAGTCGCCTGTGGGCCACGCCAGAAAAGGAGGCCCGGAGGCGGCTATTTGCCACAACTTCCGGCGCAGTGTAGATCGACCCGGCCTGGATTGGGGCAAGCGCTGGCAAGGCTCAGCAGATCGACTGGCCCCTCTTGACACAGCCCTGAGGGGGGCGTAGGTCCCGTCTTGGACCTGGCTCGCGTGGGGCTACTTCTTCTTGGCCTTCCTGGCCGCCTTGACCAGAGCGAAAGCCTTCCAAGTTCCGTCCTTGAGTTGGAACAAGGCCGCCAAAGGGAGCTTCTCCTGGCGTCCGTTGGCGAAGTAGAGAATCGAGCCGTTCTTGATTCGCTTGAGGGTCTTGGAGCCGAACTTGACGTCCACCAAGGGGGCGTCGACGGCTTGGAATCGGCCACTCCGGAGCGCGTTCTGTCGCGGAAGGAGTGCAGCCCAAGAGGCGAGCCGCTCGCGCTTGGCGCGCTTGAACCAGCGCGTGCCGTTCCGCTTACCCAGGAGCGACTTCGTGTCGGCCAGCGTCAACCAGCAGGCCTTGAAGAGCCTCGCGTCTCCGTCGCTGATCGCCTTGTAGAGAAGTTTCGCGAGTCCCTCGGGCGTCTTGCGCGCCTCCGCGATCTTTGCGGCGGCGGCGGCCTTCCTGCCGGCAGCAACGTCGGCAGCCTTCTTGGCGGCGGCAGCGTCGGCAGCCTTCTTAGCGGCGGCAGCGTCGGCAGCCTTCTTGGCGGTAGCCTTCTTGGCGGCGGCAGCGTCGGCAGCCTTCTTGGCGGCGGCAGCGTCGGCAGCCTTCTTGGCGGCGGCAGCGTCGGCGGCCTTCTTAACGGCGGCAGCGTCGGCAGCCTTCTTAA
>JAESQQ010000554.1 GCA_016765095.1 Planctomycetota bacterium
GGCGGGGGTAAACCCCGCCCCTACAAAACCACGAACAAACATGCGCGCTTCGAAGGCAAAGCAGTTCAGGGTTTGAAGAACTTGCCCCACGAGACCCGCTTGGTGCCAGAGCCGTCGTTCCAGCGAACCTTGATTCCACGCTCGTCTACGGCCTCCACTCTTCCGGGCCACATTTGTGCCTTCTTCCAAACGGCAAGCACCGCGTCCCCGACCGCGATTTCGCCGGGCTTGGCGAAGCTGCGCAGCCGGCTCGTGGGAACGGAGGTCTCCTTCGTTCCGTCGTCGTAGTGGACGCGAAAGGTGGATCCGGAGGCCCCGACCAGCTTGGCAGAGTACCACTTACCGTTGCGCCACTTTGCCGCGACGGCTTGACCCGTCGAGAGCGCTTTCGTCTCACTCGGAGCAGGCTGCTTCCTCGGCTCAGGAGCGCCTGGGGAAACAGGCCTCCGAGGCGTCTCCGCGGACGCTCCCACTGAGCCGAGCGTCGCGACCTCACCGCGAATCTTGGGCGCCTGAGCGCGCGTCCCACGAGGAAGCTTCGCGAGATACTTGGCGGCCCGCTTTCCGAGCCCCATCGCCCGCGCCTCTTCCAGGGCCCACTTCGCCTCCCTCCAGGACTTGCGGAACGTGGCGATCTGGCCCAGCGACAAGTAGTAGACAGCCTCCTCCGGCGCATAGGCGATCGCGATCTCGATATCGACTCGCGCAGGCCCCAGCTTGCTCTGGCTATATCGCGACTGGGCGCGGAGGTAGCGATAGCGGGGATTGACCGGGTCGGCCTTGAGCGCCTGCTCCAGCTCGGCTTCAGCCCCCTTGTAGTTTCCCTTCCGGAACGCCGCGCTGGCGCGCGCATACGACGCTCCTCCTGGGACCTCTGTCGCCTTGACCCACGCTTCGAACCTCTCCGAGAGGTCCCCAATGTCCCCCAAGGCGAGCCTGGCCGCGTCGAGATTCGCCGCCTCGCTCCCCCCTGGCTTCAAGGCGGCCAGGCAGGCGGAGAGCAGCCTGCGGTTGCTCTTGTCCGCCCGGAATAGAAAATGCGCGAGCGCCCACGAGTGGCAATAGGCCGTCGACTTTTGAGCGAGCCAGTCCTTCTTGGACAAGCTGACTAGGACCTTGGCCTCGATCCGCTTGTAAGCCTTCTTGTTCAAGGACCCGCGGTCCAGCTTTAGAACGCCCTCCCGGAGGCGACGCAGCATAGGGGCGCTGAGCTGCCAAGAGGTGCGGCCGGAGGAGTCGACGAGCGCGGCCTCGAACACCTCGGCGAGCCCCTCGTTTAGCCAGGTCGGCGGACGGTGGATCTTGCGCCGTAGATACTGATGAAAGCCCTCGTGCTGAAGACGCATAAAGAGGGCCGGATCGGGAATTTTCCAGCCAATGACCTCATTCCTCTGATCCCCCGGCTCGTAGTGGACGTAGCGAAAGCGGTCCCCCTTGAACCCGCTCTTCGAACAGTAGGCCTGGTATGCCTTGGGGGTCGCGAAGAGTCGGACTCGAAGGCGCTCGCCTGACTTCAAGGGAATGGGCCCCAGCAAGGACTCGTAGGCCTTGAACATGTGCTCCATGCGGTCTGCGACAGCGCGGGCGTCGCTCTGACTCGTCTCGGTAGTCACATGGTAGCGCGCGCTCTGAAACTCATAAGCAGACGCCGGGGCGCCACAGAGGAAGGCGAGAGTGACGGCGGTATTGGAGAAGCTCGAGCGCATGGCCGATCCCTCGGGTAGGGGAGGGGATCTCTGGATCCGCCTCCGTTGTTGCGATACGCGAGACCGCGCTTAAGGGGCTATCGAGAAGAGAATATCGCGTTCGTCGCGACTGGGCTCGTGAAGACCTCGCGAGCGTTGTGGCTGACGCCGGGCAACATCAGAATCTGGTGCTTCTTGCCGATCTTGGAGCCGAACACCTTCTTGAGATAGTTGAGGTAGATCTGACCCCGCTCAACCCTGTTTGCTCCCTGCAGCATGGCGGCACACTTGCGATCCAAGTCTCGGTGATTCGGGTCGTTGTCCTTTGTGCCTAGCATGTAGAGCACCCTGCGCCGCGCGAACCTCGCCCGCAACTCCCCCGGTGTTGAGCGTCCCATGTAGCGATTGAGCTTCTGGAGGCCGAACTTGTAGTGATCGTATTTGGGGCACTTCGCTAACACATGAGGAGGAGGAGGGGCGAACTCCGAGAGCGAGTCACCGACTCGGCGCTCGGGAGTCAGGTAGAGATACGCGCCTGGATTCGCCATCACATAGAGGATCTCTACGCCCCGAGGCGGATCGAACATGCTCCCGGCTGCGTATCGATTCACGAACTGCCCACCCCCTGAATGTCCTGCAACGACAAGCTGCCTCAGGTTCGGGAAGAGCTTCTTGTCGCACAGCTTGCCGAGAATTCGATCCACGACTTCGAACGAACTGACTTGGGCCTTGCGGGGGTTCTTCGGCGTCGTCTTTGAGCGGTGACCTCGGCTCCAACGCGTCGGACTCCAAAACGGGATTTCTGATCCCAGGCGGTGGCGGGCGAGGTCCTTCTCAGTAACCCACAGAGGAGCAAAGATCGCTGAGGTGCCGTCTGCCTTGGCCGCCTTGGCCCCTCTCACCATGTATCTGTGGTAACCAGCGGCGTTTCGAGACTTCCCATGCAGAACGACGACTCCGCGCGTGACGCTCGAGCTTCCACGGAGCAGTGAGTGCGTCTGCGCGAGAGGAATCTGGAGGCGGACCCCGTCGATTTCGACCTCGAAGCGGTCCTTGGGGACCTCCTTGACTTGGGCCGCGGCGAGCGAGGGCACGAGCAAGGCGACGAGAAAGGCCCCAGACCGGACCCAAGCGCAGACCTCGGGAGAGCGGAAGGGATCTCGACTCATTTCACGAGCCCGACTGCGTCGTAGCCCATGCGAACGAATCCTGCCTTGAGTGGGCTGACCCAGATCTTCACCTTGGTGACCTCGACGGTCTTGGAGAGGGTCATCCAGAATCATGTGTGGGCTCCAGGGAGCTACGCGGCGACGAGTTAGAGAGTGACGCCGCAGGAGAGACGGAGTGGGGCAGTCGTTGTTCAGTCGTGTTCGTGTTCGTCCAGCAACCTAACTCCGGCCTACGCGCCGTGCCAGCCCGCGAAGGGGCCCTCCGCCGGAGCAAGAACGCCATTTCGGGCCCGCTTACGAAATGTCGCGTCGCACGCTTTCCGACCTGGGCGGGACGACTTAGCGTGGCTCTCTTGGCGGGCTCCCGAGCTGCCGCAGCGCCTCAGGCAAGAGAACTCCACGTGGAAGGCAGCAAAGTTCGCGTCCACTCTTCACCCACGCGTTGCCCGTTTTGCCATGACACGTGCGACGCGACGGGAGAGGACGTGGTGTGCCACGACTGCCTGGCTCGCCACCACTCCGAGTGCTGGAGCGAGAACGGAGCCGCCTGTGCGGCCTGCTCGAGCCCTGCAGCCCTGGTCGTGCAAACGGCTCCTGCCTCAGAGGCTCAGGTGACGGGCCAAAGAGCTGCTCAGCCAGTACCCCGAGTCTCGCGCAGCCCAAGAGGAATGACCGACGCGGAGCTAGCGGCGCTTGCTGCGAGGCAGAGGATCGGCTCCCGCTTCCGCATCGCTGGAAGCCTCCTGGCCGTGCTAGCTCTGGTTCTGCTGCTTTTTACGCTCGGGGGGGCACGTCATCCCCGGATCCCGCTCCTCTTCCTCGGGTTGATCGTCTCGGGACCGGCCTTGATCCTGGCCGGCCTCTGGCTTGGCGCCGAGCCCCGCGTCCCGCGAAGTGACAGAAATCGGTAGCCACGGGCGAGGCCCTGCCTAGGGCGAGCTGCGGGAAGGACTTACTCCTTGCGCGCCTTGAGGTCCCGCCCGAAGGCTTCCGCGAGGTCTAGGGTCGAGATCAACCCGACGACTTTCCCCTCGGCGTCGATGACGACGATCCGGTGGACTTCTTTCCAGACCACGGTCTCGCAGACCGTGTAGAGCTCGTCGTCGGGGGAGCAGCTAATCACGACGGGAGTCATGAGCTCGCGGACTTCGCGCGTGAGGAGCTCGCGCATAATCGAGGTCGCGTGGATCTCCACTTCGCGTTGTGCGGCTCGCAGGATTCGGGTCGTGACGCCCTTGTCGCGCGGCTTGTCTGGCTTCGTCGCGAACTCCCCGCTCTGGGGTGGACTGATCGTGTAGGCCAAGGCGCGCAGAATGTCGGTCTCTGAGATCAGCCCGACAGCCTTACCCTCGGTGTCGACCACAGGGACGGCCGTGAAGTAGCTGACCCGCAGGAGCTGGATCAGGTCTTCGATCGAGGTCGTCGGCAGAACCGTTGTGACCTCCGTCTTCATCACGTCGCGAGCTAGGACAGGCATCGACTCTCTGCTTTCTCGTAAGGCCGCCTCGCGGCCCGGTCGTGGGCGAGGCTCAGCTCGGGCCGCCTTCTTCTGGGGGGCGGTCGCCAATCTTTGAGGTCAGGGTCGTGGGAGCCTCTCCTACGACTTCGTCAACGTCGTCGGCGATCAACTCGCGCGCCTCGCTGGCCGCAGCGAAGGCGGCGGAACTCGAGTCGGCGCTGGCAGGGGTCGTTTCGCCGCCCGCCTCGCCGTCCGAGTCGGTTCCTGCCTGCTCGGTCTCGCTGTCTTCGGTCTCGCTGTCTTCAGTCTCGCTGTCTTCGGTCTCGCTGTCTTCAGTCTCGCTGTCTTCAGTCTCGCTGTCTTCAGTCTCGCTGTCTTCAGTCTCGCGGTCTTCGCCACCCTCGCGTGCGGCCTCGTTCGCGCGGATCTCCCCGGCGCTAGGGCGATCGATCACGCGTCCGGCGATCAAGTCGTCGACTTCTTCGCCGGAGACGGTCTCGAATCGGATCAGCGCCTCAGCGATTCGCTTGAGCGCCTCGAGGTTCCCGTGGATCACGTCGTGGGCGCGCTGGTATTGGACGTCAATGATGTTCTTTATCTCGAGGTCGATCCGCTCCATGGTCGCCTCGGAGAACTCCTTGACCTGACCCAGTCCCCCGCCGAGATACATCAACTCCGAGTCCTTGTTGGCGAACATGATCGGACCCAGGGGGCTCATGCCCCACTCGGTCACCATGCGCCGGGCCCACGAGGTGGCCTGCTGAATGTCGTTCTGGGCACCCGAGCTGAAGTCGTCGATGCAGATCTCTTCGCCGATTCGGCCGCCGAAGGCCATGCGGATCCGCGCCTCAGCGCCCCTGCGAGTCAAGGTGAGCTGGTCGCGCTCGGGAAGCGACATCGTCATTCCGAGCGCGCGTCCCCGGGGGACGACCGTGACCTTGTGCAGCGGGTCGCAGCCCTCGACGAGGGCGGCGACGAGGGCGTGGCCGGCCTCGTGGTAGGCCGTCGCCTTGACCTCTTCTTCGACCAGCGACCAGGACTTCTTGGCGCGTCCGAAGCGGATCCGATCTCGCGCCTCTTCGAGGTCGCTCATCGTGATCGACTCTTGGTCGTGGACCGCAGCTGCGAGGGCGGCCTCGTTGAGGAGCGCCTCGAGTTCGGCGCCGCTGAACCCAGGCGTGGCGCGAGCCAGGAGGCCGAGGTCGACCGCGGGGGAGATCGCCTTGCCGCGCGCGTGGACCTCGAGGATCTGCTCGCGGGCGTCGACGTTTGGCATTCCAATCACGATCTGGCGATCGAAGCGACCTGGGCGGAGGAGCGCAGGGTCGAGAATGTCTGGGCGGTTGGTGGCCGCCATGATGATGATCCCGCGGTCGGTGTCGAACCCGTCCATTTCGACCAAGATCTGGTTGAGGGTCTGCTCGCGCTCGTCGTGGCCGCCGCTCATACCGTTCCCCCGGCGGCGACCGACGGCGTCGACCTCGTCCAGGAAAATGATGCAGGGGGAGCTCTCCTTCGCCTTCTCGAACAGGTCACGGACGCGGCTCGCGCCGACGCCCACGAACATCTCGACGAAGTCGGAGCCAGCGACCGAATAGAAGGGGACGCCCGCCTCGCCGGCGGTCGCCTTCGCGAGGAGCGTCTTGCCGGTTCCAGGGGGTCCGACCAAGAGCACGCCCTTGGGCATTCGCCCACCCAGGCGGGTGAACCGAGTCGGGTCCTTGAGGAACGAGATCACTTCCTCAATGTCTTGACGCGCCTCTTCGACTCCGGCCACGTCGCGGAGCGTGACGTTGACCTTGTCGTTGACGACCTTGTGCTTGCTCTTGCCGAAGTTCAGCAAGCTCCCAGGGCCGCCCGGTCCGCGCATTTGGCGGAACATGAAGAAGTAGAGCACCCCCACGAGGAGCAACATCGGCAGCATGTAGAACAGGAGCTGCGTCAGGAAGGACTTCGGGTCGGCGTGGACGCGGGTCTCGATTCCGCGATCCGCGTGGAGCTGACTGGCGAGGGCCTCAATCCGGAGGGCAGCCTCGGGTGAATTGAGGTGGATCGTGTAGACGAGAGTGTCGCGCTCGACGCCGAGGTTTCCCGGACGAAGCTTGACCGTGGCTTGATCTTCCTTGAAGCGGATCTCGTCGACCTCGTTCTTCGCCAGCAGCCCCTCGAGCTCGAGAATGTCTATCGACTCGGACCCCGAGCCGCCGACCCCGCTCGGCGTCGCGAAGGCCAGGATCAGGAAGAACACGAACATCAGCAGGGCCAGGAACAAGCCACGCTGGGGCGGGCGGGACTTCCCGCCTGAGTCCTTTGAAGGTGGTGTTTCGTTGGCCAAGAGACGCCTCGACGACAGGCTGTGGAGGCTGTTGCCCGAGCAGAGTGCTTGGGACCCAACGTCCAGCCAACAGGCTAGCAGAGGCCCTGAGTCCCGCCCAGCAGCGTGACGGGATCGAAGCCGAACGGGGAGCGCTTTCTGCCCTCTCAACGGCCCAAAGCAGGCCCGTTGGCCCTGGGCGGCCTCCCTACTTCCTGGACCCCGTCCGCTCAAACTCCCCGCAGCATTCTCTAGTTCTGGCGAGGGCGCCCTCCTAAGCTGGGAATCGTGGATCAGGACTCGTGGAGCTTCGCTAGCGGGGTCCCCTCCGGGGGGCCTTCACCGGAGGGCCTCCCCCACTCCGTCGGGTCGAGCTTGGGTCGGTTTCAGCTGCGAGATTGCCTCGGCCGGGGTGGAATGGGCGTGGTCTATCGCGCCTTCGACCCGCGCCTTGGACGCGAGGTCGCGCTCAAAGTAGTCCTGGCCCAGCGTCACGAGGCCATCATTCGCCTCCTGCGCGAGGCTGAGGCTTTGGCCAGTCTCCAGCACCCAGGGATCGTCGCCCTGCACGAAGTTGGCGAGGCAGACGGTCAGCCCTTCTTGGTGTGTGCACTGGTCGAGGGGGCGCGAGACCTCAGGAGCGCCTTTGCGGAGTGCACCCGTGGGGAGCGGGTCGAACTCGTGCTCGAGGCGGCCGACGCGATCGGCTACGCCCACGCGAAAGGGTTTGTGCACCGGGATATCAAGCCCGACAACGTGCTCGTCGACGGCGCCGGCCGGGTCCGCGTGGTCGACTTGGGTCTCGTGGCAGGCGTCGGGCTCGAGCGCCTCACGCGGAGCGGCGCCATGGTCGGGACACCCACCACCATGGCGCCCGAGCAGGTGGCTGGCTCGCGCAAGCGAATCGGGCCACACTCCGACGTGTGGGCCTTGGGCGTGCTCCTCTACTTGGCGCTGACCAAGGAGCTCCCGTTCAAGGGCGAGACCTTAGTTGACTTGGTGACTGCGATCACCCGCTCTGAGCCGACGCCTCCGAGCGCGCTCTCGGCCAACCTCCCGCCCGCGCTCGAGGCGTGCTGCTTGCGAGCGCTCCGCAAGGACCGCAAAGAGCGCCCCCCAGACGGCCTCGCCTTCGCCGAGGACCTCCGCCGCGCCCTCGCGGCGCCGATCCCTCGTGTCGGGCGGACGGCGCTCGCCGTGGCGGTTGGGTTGGCCCTGACCCTCGTCCTGGGCGGGGCGATTTTGCTCGCCTTTGCGACTTCCCCGCCGACGCCGGTCGAGTCCCCTCGATCCCTCGCGAGCGCGACCGAGCCCCCGACCCCGACCCCGACGCCGACCCCGAC
>JAESQQ010000555.1 GCA_016765095.1 Planctomycetota bacterium
CTCAGCCGTCCGCTCGTTCCCCAGGCGCGTCGAGGCCCTTCGCGCCGCTACGCGCGAGCGCGTGCCCTAGCAACCCGCCGGCCTTAGGGCGGTAGTGCCTACCCGTGCCCGCAGGGGTTGTTCCGTTGGCTGGGGTCGAGCCCGTCTTGTTGGAATTGTTCGTCTTCGTCGTCACAGGAAGTGTACCTCCCGCCCTCGGCAGTAATTTCAGAGGGGCCCGGTGTCTCACCCATGTTGGCAAAGAGGGTGGCCTGCGGAGGCCGGCTTGAGTATCCGTCCGGACACAGGCGTGAGGCGAATAACGAAACGGCAAGACGCGAGCGAGCCGCTAGCATCCGCCGGGCCGAACAGCATTGGGGTAAACCCCGCACCCTACAGGTCGATCGCACTCGGCCCCCCTGAGTCGACCGACCGTGGCCCCTCCAAGCGGCTGGCTCGCAACACGCTTGGTAGGGGCGGGGTTTACCCCCGCCCGCCCCGAGGCTGCGCCGTTCGGCCTCTCCGGAGCCACCCCGACGCCTCTCGTGCACTTATCCATTGTTAGTTACGTCAGGCGCTGATGACCCGGTGCCAAGGTGTCAGAGGTCGTCCTGGTGTTGAGCGCTCGACGCAGGACCTCCTTGGCGAAGGCCGAAGCCCTTCCCTCAGGCCTGACGTGAATCGGAGTGGGCATCGCGAAGAACCCACCTCGGGTTCCAGGTAGACCCGCCGTGCGCTCCGAGGAGGTACCTTGATGCCGTCAAACCCAAACGACGAAGAAGAGTGCGCCATGAAGAGTAAGAAGGCTTGTGCGATCGGCTGTCTGCTGGCCGCCTTCGTCGGATTCGGCAGTATTGGAGCCTGCGTCTGGACAGCCGTCGTGATGACGGCTCCGGTCGCCGAAGCCTCCGAACTCTTCCTGACTCAGATCGGCCAGGGGAAGGTCTCGGAGGCCTACGCGGCGAGCGCTTCGACCTTGCGTGCGAGCACCTCCGAGGAGGAATTCGCGGCCTCCGTGAAGGAGCTCGGCCTCGCCGACTACAAGTCCGTCTCCTGGTCGAGCCGCAACATTCGGAATCAGGAAGGCTCGGTCCGGGGGACGGTCAAGACCAAGGCCGGGGGGGAGATCAGGCTCGGGATCACCCTGCGCTATGAGATGGGCGTGTGGCGCGTCGCTACTTTTGGCGCTCCCGAGGACATGCCGGAGACCAGCGGAAGCCCGGCGGCGCCCGGCGCGATCCCTGCTGAGGCAGAGCTGCGCGAGCTGTCCAAGGCGAGCCTGCTGGCCTTCAGTGAGGCGAACCGAACCAAGAGCTACGTGGATTTCCACGCCTCCGAGCTCTCGGTTCCGTTCAAGGAGAAGTTCTCGCCAGACAAGTTGGCCGACACCTTCAAGGGCTTCCTCGAGGGAGACCACCTGCTCGTGAAGATGGCGGACGTCGAGCCGGTCTTCGACGCCCCAGCGGTCCTCGCAAAGAACGGCGTGCTCGTGCTCCGAGGCCATTGCCCCACCAAGCCGGTGGGGATCACCTTCCGCCTCAAATACCTGTTCGAGGACCCTGCCTGGAAGCTGCTCGCCATCAAGGTCAAGTTCGCTCCTCCGCCTGTCCCTTCCAAGGCGGAGCTGCGGAGCCTCGTCACAGCGAGCCTGGTGGCGCTGGGAGACGCCCTGAAGACCGAGGATTTCACGGCCTTCCACGGCGGGCTGGGGGCGACGTTCCGCGAGGAGCACGGGGTCAGCAGGGTTGCCACGGGCCTCTCCCCCCTCGCTCCGGAGAACGAAGCCATAGCCGGCGTCGGCGAGCTCGAGCCGAAGTACGACGAACCACCCGCCATAGACGGCGTTGGCGACTTGAAGGTCGAGGGGCGGTTCGTCGGGGAGTCGAAGAAGGTCCTGTTCCTGCTTCGCTATCGTCTGGAGGAGGGCGAGTGGAAGTTGCTGAGGGTCGAGGTCGACGTAAAGCCGGTCAAAGTCCAGGCCGTTCCGGCGGGCGAGGAGCTGCGACGAATGGCCAGAGCAACCTTGCTCGCGTTCAACGAGGGCGTGAAGAGCAAGTCCTTCGCCTCCTTCCGCAGCGAGCAGTGCTCGCCCAGGTTCCAGGCCAAGATCAGCGCGGCGAAGTTCGAGCAGGAGTTTGCGCCTTTCACGAGACGAGGGATCGATATCGGTGGGATCTCCGAGCTCGACCCCGTCTTCAAGACGCCTCCAGCGGTCGACGACGACGACGTTCTGCGCATGAAGGGCAGCTACGCCCTCGAGCCGAAGCCGGTCGTGTTCGAGCTCCACTACGATTGGATCTCTGACGCCTGGAAGCTCAGCAGGATCAACGTTTCAGTGGAGTGAGCGGGCAGCCGGGTGAGTCCCCCGCTTCTGCCCCGCAACCGCCGCTGGAATCAAGCCGGCGGGTTTTGGTCGTCGGGGTGCACGATCTCGATCGAGACGTCGTCGGGGTCGCGGATTCCCTCGACTCGAATGATGCCGGTCTCGTCGAGGGTGCCGGTCTCCTTCTTGCCGCCAGGGAGGGTCACGGTGTAGTTCCAGCCGTCGACGGACTCGCCCGACGTCGGGCGAATGTTGAACTCGACGTAGTGAGCCTCCTCGCGGGGGGCTTCCTCTCGGCTGGGGACGTACTTCGGGAGCGGCTCTGGCTCGGGCTGCGGGATTCGCTCGCTGGCCCGGTGGACTTGGAAGTGAGTCGAGTAGCCGAGGCCGGGCTGGAAATGGTGCAGGACGCGGTCGACGTAGTACTCGCCGCTCGCGCGCTCGCCGACGCCTTGGATGTCGAGGACCTTGCCGGGTTCGATCTTGAAGTTGCCCTGGCAGGTCCCGTTGGCCTGGGAGTATTTGCTGGCTAGGTTGTCAAGTCGCGCGAGGACGAGGGCGTCTGCTTCGCCTGTCTCGAAGAGCGGCGTTCCGGGATAGAGGACGACGCGGCTCCCGTGGGCCTTCTCCGCTAGCTTGGCGCCGAGGTCGCTCCCGTTGAGCTGAACCGAGGCCTTCTTGCTCGCAGCCTCGGCGAAGATCTTGACTTTCTTGGTCATGTCCCAGCCGCGGACTTGGACTTTGGTGGCTTGACCGGCGGTCGACATTCTCGGGCTGAAGGAGAACAAGTCGACTTCCCAGGTGATCGTGCAGAGCGCGGCCTTGGCGGTCGGCGGGCCGAAGTAGAGCTTCTTGTTCTCGCGGTCGACGTGCACCTCGTAGCCGAGGCGACGCGCGCGCTCTCTGAGGAAGCCGAGGTGAGTCTGATCGTGCTGGACGACGTAGCGCTGGACGACCTTGCTGTCCTTGACGTCTCCGCTGAGTCCGGCGGCGCCCGCGATCGCGCTCGCGATCGCGGAGTCCTTCATGTCGAGCCAGGCCTTGTTGTGGCGGCCGTGCTTGAGCTGGTGCTCCTTGTCGTAGGCGACGACGGTCACGATCGCGGGTCCGCGGACTGGGAACTGACAGTCACGGCGCACAATGGTGCCTTGGAACGCGAGGCCGATCGAGGTCTCCTCGTAGCCAAGCTTGACCTTGATCGTGGTGCCCTCCGCGAGGGCGTCGGACTCGGTCCAGTCGAGGCTGGGGTTGGAGAGCCGCAGCTCGAGGCAGTCTGACATGTCGAGGTCTTGGTGCGCGCGGAGCGTGATCACCGACTCGACGAGGGCCGAGGGCGCGGCAGCTCCGTTGACGAGGAGCTCGAACTTGGGCGTGTGCTCGGAGGCCAAGGCGAGTCCCTAGAAGCGGTAGCTGAGCGAAGCCTTGACCTTGTAATCGGTCCGGTCTCCTTGGTTGTTGAAACCAACGCTGCCCGAGAGCTTGAAGTCGAAGTTGTTGCCGACTTGGGTCCTGGCGAAGGCCCCAGCCTCGTAGGTGCGGTCCTTGGTCGTCGGGCTCAAGACGCGGAGGTTGGTCCCCAAGTCGACCTTGACGTTGTTCTGCGAGATTCGGATCCCCGCCTTGACCTCGACGTCCCGAATGAAGTGCTTGGCGGGGTCGAGCACGAGCCGCGGCTTGAAGCTGAAGTTGCCCTTGACGCGAAGGGTGGCGCGTTCGATCCGGCGCGCGATCTCGGCGTCGAGCTTGGAAGCTCGCTTGGCGAGCTCGCCGACGCGCTTGTCCGCCGCGTCCGCTTGGCCCTGGGTGATCTCGGGGTCCTTGATCAGGGTCTTGCGCGTCAGGTCGATCTCGCCCTTGATCGTGAGGCGCTCGTGGAGGTAGGCAGCGATCTCCATGACGGAGCTCTCGACTATGAAGTAAGCGTCCTCGACGGCCTCTTGGCTCTCGACCCAGCGAGTCAACTCGCGCGCCATGGTCCCCTTGACGTGGGCGGGAACCTTCCCGCTCGGGAGGCTCTGATCGATCATCTTGCGGAGGAGGCGCTCGACCTGACCGCTGAGGGCGTTCTTGGCTTGGCCAGGCGCGCTGCCGAGGGTCTTGCCGACGAACTTGTTGTAGTCCTGCTGGTAGCCGCTCTCGACTTCATTCCGTCGATTGTGAGCGCGCTTAGCCCGCCGAATCAACTCGTCCATTTGCTTACGGAGGAGCTTTAGGAAGCCCTCGACGTAGTCCGCAGCGTGGGGTGCCTTTGTGCCGAAGGCGTCCATGTCCTTCTTTAGTTTGGTGTAGCGACGCTCGAAGGGGGCGGCCGCCGGCTTGGGATTGTTGAACCCAAGGAGGGCCTGCTCCAAGGCAAGCGCAAGCTTGCGAAGGATCTGATCCCCTTCTCGCTGGAACTCGGGCAGGGTGTTCATGTTGGCGAACCTCGTTCCCCAAAGGATAGAACGCTTGAGGCCTCGCCTCCAGAAGCTCTAAGTCGTTTTCGGGTAGCGGTTAACGTCGTCGGCGCCGGCGGCGAGGTCCGCCACCGCCCCGGCGGCGGGGTCGCTCGCTCTCCTCGAGCGGCACTCGCTTTGCCTCTGCCTGCCAGTAGTGGAAGGGCGCGAGGTCGAGATCGAGGGAGCGCAGGTGGATCCAGAGGACGACGATCGCCTCGCGGAAGTGCTCGCGCGCAAGGAGACGATCACGGCCCTTGCTGCCCTCGGTGATTTCGCCGCTGAGGAGGCGGCGGAACACGATCGTGATCCGCTTGATTCGATCTCGGTCCTTGCGGGCCAGGCTGTGACGGCGAGCCATGGGGTTGAGCAGCGCGTCGGTCGCCTCTTCTGCCCCGGCGCGGGGATCCTTGGCAAAGGTTTCGTCCAGGTGCGTGAGCAGCAAGGGGGCGAACAAGACCGTCAGGCGGACCGCGTTGCTGAGCGGGACGCCTTGGGCCGTCAAGGTGTCCATTTGCGTTAGGTAGCCAGCCAGGAGCTCGCCGCGGGTCACGTGAGTCGGGACGACGGGCGCCGCGCGGATCCCGAGGTCCTGCTCGCGAGAGTTGCCGCGGCGACGGCGGCGTCGGGGAGCGCTCTCGGGCGAGCGAG
>JAESQQ010000556.1 GCA_016765095.1 Planctomycetota bacterium
CTTCGCGATCGAGAAGGACGAGCGGGGGAGCCGGACCGGCGCAGCCGGCGAGGGGAAGTGCGGCCACCAAGAGCGCGGGGACCCACAGAGCGGACAGCCCGAGGCGCCGTCGAACGCGACTCACTTCTGGGTCTGTTGTTGCTTCGCGTAGGCGGCTCGCTGCGACTCGGTCGGATCGACGACGTTCATGTAGCCGATCATCATTTCGTCCCACGTCTGCTCGCCGAACCGGACGGTCTTGGTCGGATCGGGATTGGCCGGGTTTTGGTCGGAGTTGTCGAAAGTCGCGACTCCGATCACCTTTGAGCCCTTGGGCACAAACACAGGGTTCTTGAGCCGATACGCGTTCTGCCAGTTGAAGTCGTAGCGAGGGACGCTCAGGAGCGCCAAGCTCGAGCCGTCGGGGCGCCGGAGCAAGTAACGGAAGCCCTTTCCGCGCAGGTGCATGTGCGGGAGCATCGCGAGGAGCATTTTGTCCTCCTTGAACACATACGTCCCGCGAACGACGTGGTTGGGCTCGCCGGCTGGGATCGAGAATCGCGTCTGATTGAGAGCGACCGTCTGCACCCGGCGCTCGACTTTCGTGGTGGCGAACTTCAGGCCGATCTTGCTGCGGTCGACCCGCTTCGTCCCGTCTGGGGTGTAGTGGACCTGGAACACGAGGCTCGAGCCCTTGGGGAGCCACTTGCCTGAGCCCTCGGGGAAGAGCTCGATCGAGTCGCCGGGCAGCGCGCTCGCAAAGTAGCCCTGGAGGCCTCCCCGCACACGAGGAGAGCGACGGCGATTCGGATAGTGGACAAAGATCAGGACGTGGTGCACGACCTGGGTCGCCCCGATTTGGACCTCGATTCCCTGGATCCACTTGTCGCTCTCGAAGTCGGTCTTGACCTCCCAATACTGGTAGGGGACGACGCCCGTGGCGGGGACCGTGAAGCTCTCGGGCATTTCGACGATCGCGTCGGGGGTTCCGATTCGCCAAGCCTTGGGGTCGGGCCAGGTCTTCTTGGGCGGCGCCTTCGCCTTGTCTCCCTTGGGGGCTCCCGCTTTGACCCAGTTGAGGATCGTGTCTCGCTCGAGGTCGGACAGGCGTCGCGAGTTCTTGAAGGAGTTGACCTTGGGGTCGGCATGCCAGGGAGGCATTCGCCGCGTCTCCACGACCTCCTCGATCATGGCGGCCCAGCCAGCGGTCTCCTTGTAGGTCGTCATGGAGAAGGGTCCCACCGCGCCCTTGCGGTGGCAGACCTGACAGCGCTCCTGGACGATCGGCGCCACGTGCTCGTAGTAGGTCGGCTTGGCAGGGGCCTTGCCGCTCTTGGCCGCCTCGGGTGGATCGCCAGCCCTCACGACTCCGGCGAGGGTGCAGAGCAGGAGGAGCGATCCGGCAATGGAGAAGCGCATAGGTAAGTCTCTCTGGGGCCGGTTGCGGCTCAAACCTAACAGGGGATGGTCCCAGCGCTGGGACCCTTCTGGCACGCAACGTGACTGAGACGAACGGCGGGGCCCTCGTGTTTGGAAGAAGCGTCCGGTGGGGTCGAGAGCCGACCCGAACTGCCGTTCCACAAGGAGTTAGGAGTAACCCTCGCCTCTCAGGGGCCCGCCTTGCTAAGAGATAGCTCGGAGAGAAGCCATGAAGCACAGTTTGCTGATCCTGACCCTCGGCCTGAGCACCGTCCTTTGCGGGACCTCAGCCAGCGCGCAGCCACACGCCTCCGCGGATCCCTCCTCTGGCGCGTATGTCGTCACGGCAGAGCGACTCAACGTGCGGAGCGGGCCCAACGCCCAGGCGACCAAGGTCGGCCTCCTCAGCCGGGGAGACACCGTCGAGGTCATGCGGATCCAAGGCTCCTGGGCAAGCATCGTGTTCAACGGGAAGGTCCGCTTCATTAGCAGCAGGCACTTGCTCCGAGGCACAAGCGGCGGAATCTCGACCACTGAGAAGACCTACGCCCTCAGCGGCCGCGACAGCAAGCGGGGCGACTACACGCTCGAGATCAGCGTGCGGGGGATCAAAGGCAAGGGCGTCCTCGTCTCGCGGGTCGCGACCTACTCCGACAGGCGAGAGCGCCACACCGGCCTCGGCACGCTCCAAGACGGTGAGGTTCGAGTCCGAATCGAGGAGGAGATCGGCGTCGTGGGTACCCTCAACGGAGCCTCAGCAGGCGTCCTCGAGCTCCAGCTTCGCCTTGGCGCGAAGGACACGATCGAGCTTCGCGAGCGCTCGCCGCGCGGCGAGGGTCGGGCCAGCGGCAAGCTCAAGAGCTCGACCGCACCCAGCAACCCCGGTTCGGGAAGCTCAGGAAGCTCGGGGACCGTCGGCAAGATCGTCCAGAAGGGGCGCCACTTGATCGCCGTCGCGAAGCGTGAAGTCGTCGCCAGGATCAAGAAGGAGGGCACCAAGCTCGCCTACGACGGGGTCAAGCTCGAGCAGGACTTCGGGATCGGGAGCTACTTCCACGTCGGAGTCGGTGGCAAGCTCGAGGCCCTCGCGCCCAAGGAGCTGAGCCCCAGCCAGATCGAGACGAGTCGTCTCCAGCCTGGCCACGTCTGGCTCCGGAGCAACGTGCACGGCGGGCCGCGGGTCTCGCTCACGACCTCGATTCCAATCGGGGAGTTCACCGTCGGGCTCGGCTTCAACACCGGCGCTCGGGTCGACTACACCGTGACCGACATTTACCCCCTCCCGGCGGGAATGACCGACTACAAGACGGCCCTCGCTGACCTCCGCGAAGTCGGGAGTCGCAGCTTCGACCTTCCCCTCGACGCCGAGGAGGCGCGCGCCATGAACGTCGGCGCGACCCGCGTCTTTGAGGGTCAAGCCCACGTCGCCGTCAACGGAAGCTTCTCGATCGGGCGTGAGGTCGCCGACATTCAAGACGTGCTCCGGATCGGGGCCTCCGCTCGAGTGGGCGGGTTCTACAAGATCAGCGGTCGGGCTCGGCTCGAGGTCGAGCGCCTGCCTCGCAAGCGGGTTCGGGTCCGCCTCAGTCGAGGCAAGCAGCGCCAACGCGGCGTCAGCGCCGACCTCCTCCTCGGCGCCTCGATCGACACCGCCGCGCTCCGCGAGGACCTCGCCCCCGCCGTGGAATACCTCGACGAGGCGCTGATCGACCTGACGAAGCTCCCCGCCTCGTTGCGCGAGCGCCTCATAAACGAGGCCGAGGACGCCGCGATCGACAAGGCCAAGGGGATCGTGCGTAAGGCGCTCCGGTTCCAGATCAAGGCCAGCGCGACCAAGACGGACGACGACGAGCTCGACCTCGCGTATCGGTTCGACCTCGAGCGCGAGGCGGCCCGCAAGGCATACGAACGCGCCGTTCGCGGCGACTTCACCCAGGCTGGCAAGCTCTCCCTCGATCCCCAGAGCGGGGTCGTCCTCGACCACCGCGTGGTCGACGTCGAGACGACGACCTACCTCGCCGCGTCCCTCGACCTGAGCATCCTGAGCATCTCGGCGAGTCGCAAGATCCGCCTCCAGGACCTTTCCGTCGAGGACGAGTCGGGCCGGACCAACTACGAAGTCTGGCGCTTCGAACGCGACTTCAAGCTCAGCCTCCTCGACCACAAGCGGAGTAAGAGAGTCGAGGTCGAGGTGATTCGCAAGACACGTCCCGACGCGATCATTCCTGCGAACCGCCTCTCCCGTTCGCTCCGATTCCGCTACGACGTCCTCGATCCGATCACGCGAAAGTCCGAAGCCAAGAGCTTCCAGCGCCTGCTCGATTCGTGGGGCCTCAACAGCGGGAGCAACCTCCCCACGCCCGAGAACCGCGGGTTGCTCGTGAGCAAATACGGCGAGACTCGGACCCAGATCGACGTTCAGATCGCCGACGCCGGGATCACGCAGGTCCTCCGCTCCAGCCGAGGGAAGCTGTTCGAGGCCTACGTCAAGGCCTACACCGTGATCGAGGGCAAGGCCCCGCTCTGGGCGACCGCCTCGGGACGAACCACGATCGACAACGCGGAGAACGAAGACAGCGACAGCTACGACTTCGAGCGCCGCCAAATGGAAAAGGCAAAGGCCTTCGCCCGCCAAGTTCAGCGGCTGGCTAACGCGACCAAGAGCAAGGATCGGGCCAAGGCCCTCAAGTGGATCGTGAGCAGCGCCCGCTACGACCTCTACACCATGGCAGCGCTCATTGAGCTCGCCCCCCGGAGCACTGTCACGATCGACGCCTCGCTGCTCGGCAAGCGGATCCGCGTCGTCGACGGAGTCCGTGGCGGAGCCGCGCTGAGCGTCGACGACCCCAGGTAGGCGAGGCGTTTGTCCCGGCGGGACAATCCCGGGCGGGGGTAAACCCCGCACCCTACAGATCGCGTTTGGGCCAGCGGCTCGGCACGCTCTAGCCCGCACCCTACAGATCGCGAGAGGGCCCCTCCGAAAGGGCCCAATTGGACGGCTCACAACACGCTTTGGTAGGGGCGGGGTTTACCCCCGCCCGCCCCCAGACCTTCCCGAACGACCTCTCTGGAGCCTTTCGGGCAGTTAGTCGTCGCTACGTCAGGAGCTGTAAACCCCGCACCCTACAGATATCAATGGGCCGCAGCTGGCCGCAACGCTCCTCGGCCCGCTACACGCTCTAGTAGGGGCGGGGTTTACCCCCGCCCGACCCCGAGGTCGCGCCGACGGCCCCCTCAGGCTCGCTACCTTCCGGCAGGCTTTTTTCGTCCTCGGGCGACCTTTTGCCCGCTACTCGTTTGGCCGCCAGCGAATCCTCGACCTCCTGCTTGGCTCGCTCGGCGGCGACCTCGGGAGTCTCCCGGCGCAGGGGCTCGGGGACGGTGGTCTTGTAGTACTGAACTCGGATCCAGCCGTCTTCGAAGCGGAGCAGGACGGGCACGGCGAGGCTCACCGTCCCAGGCGGGAGATCGCTGCGCGGGAAGGTCATGGTCAAGACTCGACCGCCGAGGTCCGACTTGGAGTCGCCTGAGTAGAAGATCGGCTCAGGGGTCGGGAGCTGGCCGGTCGCTTGATACGCGGCGCACTGGAGCCGGGTCGCGGGATAGACCGCAGCCGCTATGTCACGAAGGGGAAGCTCGCCGATCCCGCGCGCGCGAACTTCGATCGCGATCGTCTCGTCGTCCGCCAGCGGCCAAAACCGGAGCGCGATTCGGTGATCGCTGCTCGGCTGAGCGGTGTCGGGGTCGAAGGCGTCGAACCCGCCCGTCTGCTCCTCGTCCACCCGCGCGAGACGGAGGTCTCCCAACAGAGGCTCAAACGCCGGCTGCCCCAACTCGCGGATCGTGGCGGTCGGACCCGTGCAGCCCAAGCCCACCAACAGGAAGATCCCAGCGAACAGGGACCCGCAGAGCCTCACGAGTTCGGCTCGCTGGCTGGAGCTTCGAGGAGCTCGGGCGGGATCCGCTGACGCCCCGCGAACCCGGCCTCGGGAGGGTGATAGAACGCGAGCGACTCCTCGTCGGAACGCCAACAGAGGTGGACCGGCTCCCCGTCGATCAACCCCGGGAAGTCAACGAGGCCGATCTCAAAGTCGGGGGCCCGAAACGAGCAGCCGATTGACTCGAGCTCGGTAAACAGATCGTTGAGGTCCTCGACGAGGTCCTCGAGACGCGAACGATCGGCTGGATCCGCGCGCTCGTGAATCCGCTTGAGCTCCTGCCCTCGCTCGAGAACGTCCCGTACGATCTGGCGCACGAGGGGCAGGGTTCGATTTGCTTCGAAGGGAGTGAAGACCTTCACGCCTGCGAGCATAGGGATCGAGGCGCCTCCGCTCAACGCGGAACGCGGTAACGCTGTAACCCCAGAGAGCCGGCCTCGAGCGAAGTGGCGCTCAACCGGCGGGAAACGCGTCGCGAACGGCGGCGGCCATGTCGAACAGGGCGTCGCTTTGGACCTCCTTATCGGTCAGGCACACGTAGATCCCCCCCTTGGCTCGCCAGCCCACGAGGTGAAGCCCGTCGGGGCTCCGCGCCTCGAGATAGACCCGCCCGTCGGCGCGCTCTCGGCGCTGCCAGAAGTGACTGTGCCCTTCGGGGACGTGGAGAAACAAGCTCTCCTGCCCTGTGGCGGCACAGCGAAGGCGGAGGAGGGGACGGGGTGGGGCTCCGGCGGCCGCCACGAGGTGGCCTCCCTTGACGTCCACGCCGCAGGCGGCTGGCACGAAGAGCGGGCGTGGGAAGCTCTCGCGAAGCTCCTCGAGGCTGAGCGGCGGTTCGTCCTGGGCGGCTCGAGCTGCCGCGTGGGCGAGGCGCAAAGTCGGACAGCCCTGCCAGCAGAAGGGGTCCGCGGAGACCAACAGGCCGACCCCGACCCCGATCAAGAGGACGGCAGCGGCAGCGAACCGAACCCAGAGGCGACGCGGGGGCACCGCCTCGGCCCGATCGAGAGCGCTCGCGACCAGGGCGTGAGTGTCGGCATTGACTGGCTCTCGCGCGGCGCGATTGACGAGGCCGCGGAGGTCTCGCTCGCGCGCGACCCGAGCCGCGCAGTTCGAACAGAGCTCGAGGTGCTTGAGAATCGTCACGTTTTGCTCAACGGAGAGCTCCCCGTCGACGAAGGGGTAGAGCAAATCTGCGAGCGATTGGCAGCTCATGCAGGCGTGCCTTTCAAGGCGATCCCTCTCGCCGCCGCGTAGTCCCGCAGGCTGCGGCGGAGTCGCTGCCGTGCTCGAAAGAGGCGAGACATGACGGTTCCGACCGGAACTCCGATCGTCTCAGCGATCTCCTTGTAGCGCATGTCCCCCAGGCAAGAGAGCAGAAGAGGGATCCGAAAGTCCTCCGGAAGCTCCTCGAGGGCCGCGCGGACCTCGTCCTCGACCGCGTCACCCAGCACGCAGCGCCAATCGGTGTCGGCGTCGAACAGCTCCTCGGTCAACGCCTCTGCCGGCCCGGCAACGCACTCCAGTTCTTCGCTCAGGAGCGGAGCCCGGGCCGCGCTGCGCCGGCTACTGATAAATGCGTTGGTCGCGATTCGGAACATCCAGGCCTTAAAGTTGGTTCCTGCTCGGAAGCTCCCAAAACCGCGATACGCCAAGAAAACGCTCTCCTGGAGCAAATCTTCGGCGTCAGGGCGATTCCCCGCCAGCCGAAGGCTGTAGCCCAAGAGGGCGTCGAGGAGCGGGTTGAGGAGCCCCTCAAACTCGGCGCGTGCGCGATCGTCTGGACGGCGACGCGAGCGTTGTGTTCGTGGCTTCAACGGACCTCCTCGGTGAGCTATTCCCTCGCGCGGGGCAACGCCTCGGGAGCGGAGATACCCCAAAGGTCGATCCTGGTCACTCCTTGCCTTGACATGAGCCCCGAAGTTCGTTGAAGTCAGTTACTTCTGTCCGCAGCGCCCACGTTCAATTGAGGCGCTATGGAGCCGCGCGAAGGGGCGCGGTCGCATGGACCTCTTCACCCTCACACGTGGTCGAAATATCCGCGTGGGCCTCAAGGCTCCACGAAAGGAGGAAGCGATCGAGCTCCTCCTCGACTGCCTATTGGAAGAAGGCGCAGTCCCAGCGACCAGCCGGGAGCTCCTCCTGGACGCGATCATGCGCCGCGAGCGCCGGCTCTCGACGGGCCTTGAGCGCGGAATCGCGATCCCCCACGGAACCACCGAGCTCGTCGACGTCGAAGTCGCCGCCCTCGGAGTGTTCCCCGACGGCGTCCCCTTCGACGCAGTGGACGAACACGAAACTCGGATCGTGATCCTGCTCGTGACCCCTGCCTGCAACCGCCACAAGCACGTCGGCAACCTCGCCAAGATCGCGGCTCAGCTCCTCCGGGCCGAAGTTCGCGGCGCGCTCCTGAGCGCCACGAGTCGCGCTGAAGCCCTGGCCGCGATTCGGGGAAGCGCATGAACGCCCTCTCTCTGGCGGTCGCCCTCGCCGCGCACGTCGGTGACCTGCAACCCCTCCAAGTCTTGCTGATCGTGCTGCTCGTGATCCCGGCGCTCGTGATGCCCTTCACCGGCGGGCGCGCCGCGCGCCGCGCCGAGGCCTGGTCGCGCTTCGACGCGCTGGCCCGGATCCGGGGAGTCTCCTCGGAGGACCGCGGCCACATGGAGGCCTGGGCGCGCGTCTCTTGCGCCCGCTCTCCGCACCTCGTCCTCGTCCGCCGGAAGGACTTCGATCGCTTCGCGCGAAGCGAAGCCCAAAAATTCCGTGGCTTGCCGCCCGACACCTACCAGCCAGAGCTGGAGCGCCTGGCTGCCTTGCGCGAGCAACTCGGGTTCGGGCTCGGCAGCGGCGGAGCCCAATCAACCCACGACGTGGTCCCCGGTGAGCTGATCGTTCTCCGCCAAGACGGAGGTGAAGCCGTGACCCTGATCGTCGACGGCGTCGACGAGGAGGGGCTGCACGTGACCCTCGAGGGCCGAGCCAAAGTCTCCCTCGAGCGGATCGTGGCTGGCTGGGCGACGTTCTCTCGCGACAGCGAAGGCCACTACCGCTTCCGAACGACCCCCGTCCGGCGTGGCCTCTTGGCCCACGGCGACTTCCTCGTGCACGAAGAGCGACGCCGGGACCTGCGCGTGACCGTCGACGCGGACGCGTTCTGGGTGGCCGTCGACCGACTCCCCGACGGGGCGGCCCCCGAGGACCCAGAAGGAGTCCAGGTCGAGATCGTCGACCTCTCGGTCGGAGGCCTGGCGCTCCTGGCGGATCGTGAAGTCCGTCGCGGAAGTGCGCTTTGGCTCGACCTCCCCCTCGGCGACGGCCCCTCGAGCCCTCGAGTCCGGGCCTTGCGGGCCGAGGTCCTCAATCATGGCTACCGCGAGGGAGGCGGACGCCGGCCGCACTTCCTCCACTGCCGTTGGATCGAAATGCCGGACGCGCCGCGAAAGGTAATCGAGGGCTTTGTGTTCTCACACCTCGATCCCGACGACTCGTGAGCCTGTGAGCGAAGTCGAGGCGCCCCAGCCGAGCTCCTCCGAACCGACCGAGAGCGCGCTCGCCCGCCCCCAGCGCAAGCGGCGCAAGCTCCCCTGGCAGCGCAAGCTCTTGTTCGCGAGCGTCCTGTTCTTCGGGCCGCTCGTCCTCCTCGAGGGCGGGCTCCGCCTCATGGGCTGGCCGACGGATCGAATCCGCACGATCAAGAAGCTGATCAACTTCGACAAGGCCAGCTTCGACGAGGCGATCGGAGTCTTTCGGCCCAAATCGACAAGCAAGATCAGCTGGCCCCCCGAGCTGGCCTACACCGCGAAGATCAACTCGCTCGGGCTCCGAGGTCCCGAGACGACGCTCGAGCCCGCCGAGGGGACTTTTCGGATCCTCTGCTTAGGGGACTCGACGACCTTTGGGTTCTACGTCGAGGAGAACGAGACGCTCCCTCACCAGCTCCAGACCTCGCTCCTCGCGGGAGGGGCAGGCACGCTCGAGACCGTCAACGGGGGCTGCGGCGGCTGGTCGATCGCGTCCGAGACCCAGTTCTTCCTCGAGCGCGGCGCAAGGCTAAAGCCCCAGCTCGTGGTCCTGACCTTCTGCGGCAACGACCTCGCCGACCTCAAGCGTGAGCGCTCCAACTACGAGGCTCAAAAGGCGCAGCTCGGGCAGGGAGCGAGCTTCCTCAAGGACGCGCTCTACTCGACCGCGACCTACGAGCTCTTGCTCCGGGGCAAGATCGCTTGGAAGCGAGCTCGCCAGAAGTCGGCCGGCAGGGAGCCGCACCCCCTCTCCTCGGCCGCGATCGAGGGCCCGGAAGGCGAGCGACTCTGGGGTCTCTACGAGGGCCACTTGACTCGACTCCGCGACGAGCTTCGCAAGCGCAAAGTCGCGCTGGTCGTGAGCTACCTCCCCGACGCCTGGCGGCTGCAGGAGGGACTCGAGGAAGTCGACAGCGGGCGCCTCGGCAAGCTCTGCGCGCGACTCAAGATCCCCTACGTCAGCGGCTACCCGAGCTTCAAGGGGCGCCCGGTCAGCGAGCTCTATCACGCTCCGATCGACGCCCACCAAAACGCCGAAGGGAACCGGGTCCTAGCCGCCGACGTCGCTCGGTTCCTGCTCGACCAAGGCCTCGTTCCCAAGAAGAAGTAGCCCAAAGAGGTCAGTAACCAGAAGAGGTCAGTAACCAGAAGAGGTCAGTAACCAGAAGAGGTCAGTAACCAGAGAGGTCTGTAACCTGCCTGCGAGCAGGCCCGGCCTTGCTTGCTCCTCAGTCGTCGTTAGGAATGTCGCTGTAGCGACCGCCGGTCATGCTCGAGAGCTTCTGCATGAAAGTCCGGTTCGCGCCGACGAAGCCCATGGTGTGGATCGTGATTCCACGCCCCTTGTCCCCGCTGCGGACGACCTTGTAGACCTCCTCGGGCGCCAGCGTTTGGCCGAGGCCGTGGCTCGGGCTTCCGTCCGAGAGGAGGTAGAAGGCCCGCGCACCCTTGATCTGATAGGCCTTCTCGAGGGCCTTGTCGGTCGCGGTGGCGCCCGTCGAGAAGAAGCTGTCGACGAACTTCTTGGCCGATTTACGGTTGGCCTTGGTCAGGGGGTGGATCCCCATGTTCGTCTTCCAGACGCGGACGTTCTTGACGCCCGAGTAGGCGACAATGTTGATCTGGACGCGCGAGTCGAGGTTGTCGATCAGCTTCTTCAAGGCTCGCTGAGCCCGAACGAGGCGGCTCACGGCGGGCTTCGGCTTCACGACCTTGCCTGGATCCCCCGCCTTCTGGGGGTCTTTAGCCTTCGTCCCTCCTCCGCCGCCCGTCTTGGGCCCACGGCGAATCGACGGCCGGGAGTTGCCGCGCTTGCGGTCCTTCGCAACCATGGACCCCGAACAGTCGAGGATCAGGACGACCTTGCTCGAGGAGATCGCGCGGCCAAAGAACGTCCGCTCGCGTGTGTGGCCCCCCGCGGGCTTCTTCTTGGCGCCAGTCACGGTCCGCTCACCAAGCTTCTTGGCGGCCTTGAGGCCGCCTTGGCCCTTGAGCGCGACCCAGAGCGAACGGAACTCGACCGCGGAGTTGCAGTCCTGGCCCAAGAGGTCTGCCAACGCGGCCCGGAGCTCGATCCAAGTCCCGCTCTTGCCCTTCTCCACTTTCTCGGCGAGGTCAATCATGGGGCCGACTCCGGCGTCGACGCGGTCGTTCATGAGCCTGGTGATCGCGGAGTAGACGAGGTCCTCGTTCTTGTCGCCCAGCGCGTCGATCAGGGGGCCGTAGTCCTTCCGGGCCGCGAAGCTGAACATCAACGCGCGGCGAATCTGAAGGACCTTGGTCTTGCCGGCTGCCTTGCGCGCAGCTTCTAGCGCCTTGGGATCGGTGAAAGAGGGGACTGAGTCAGCGAAGGGCTGGGCCAAGTCCATGGGGTATTTCTGAGCCAGCTTGAGCAAGTAGGAGAACGTCTTCTTGGTGTCGTCCTTCGCGAGGCCCTTCATGGCCTCACCCGCCTCGACCCACTTGTCCGTCTTGATCGAGACCGTCAGCTTCTTCTTGAGCTTGCGGTATTCCTTGGAGTCGAGCTTCGCGAAGGCCGGAGAGAGCAGCCCAAAGGCGCAGAGCGCAAGCGCGGTGGCGCAGACCCGAAGGGGAGGTGAGCTGGTCATATGCGACTCCTTGGAGGCCCCCCCAGCCTAGCTGGGCCAGGCCCATTGCGCCCGTCAAGACCGGCTCCCAAACAAAGTCGAATCGAGGAGGGGGCCCCGCCGTCCAGCCCCCGTTGCCCTGACTTGCGTCCTTTGGGCGTAAGGACTTCTGAGAGGTGTGGAATCATCCGCCCCTCTCTAGTAGTTAGATAGGGTTAACAGTCGCGCGGGGGGACTCGCTCGACGGAATCACCTGGAGGTGAAGTGTGAATGGCGTCCTTCGAAAACTGAGCAGCGCAGCAGTCGTCATGATTGCGGTGTTTGCCCTGGGTATCACCCCAGCCCTCGCAGCCGAAGAGTGTTGCAAGACCGCTAAGAAAGTCGACGGCTGGTGCGCAAAGCACAAGGCCGGGTTCAAGAACAAGCGCGGGATCAGTTGCAAGGGCTGTCATACGGCCATGATCAAGGAGGCTGGCGACTGCAAGAGCTGCAAGATCGTGTATGCCAAGGGCAAGAAGATCAACTGCCCCGATTGCAAGGCCATGATCTCGACCAAGACCCCCGGCTGGTGCAAGGCCTGCAAGAAGGGGAACGTCAACGGTGTCCGAAGCGACTGCAAGTCCTGCCTCAAGGCCGCGGCCAAGAACGGCTGGTGCAAGTCCTGCGACATCGGCTTCGCGAACGGGCGCAAGATCAGCTGCAAAGAGTGCCACGACGCTGCCACAAGCAAGAAGGGCGGCTGGTGCAAGACCGACGACGTCGGCTGGGCCAAGGGCGTCAAGACCATGTGCAAGGACTGTGTCAAGGCGATCGCGAAGAACAAGTGGTGCAAGACCGACGGCATTGGCTGGGCCAACGGCAACTCCACGACGTGCAAGACCTGCCAAAAAGGAATGCTGAAAGGTGGCTGGTGTAAATCCTGCGACGTTGGCTACGGCGGCGGAATCACGACCAAGTGCAAGAGCTGCATGAAGGCCGCAATCAAGGGCGCCTGGTGCATGAAGTGCAACAAGGGCTACTTCAAGGGGGTCACGACCGGCTGCAAGAACTGCCTCGCCGCCATGAAGAAGGGCAAGGCCAACTGCAAGGTCTGCGCTGCGCGAATAGCAAACAAGAAGAAGAAGAGATAGCGCAGAGAGCTCGATCTCTCCGACTGCTCGACGGCCGGCTCCAAGAGGAGCCGGCCGTTGTTCCTTGGCGCCGACATACTCTGAACCGACCAAGAGCCTGCCGGCTGAGAGCGAGGGCATCCATGAGCGAGCCGAACGAACCGACGCTCAGTCGACGCGGGTTCTTGACCCGTAGCGCCCAAATCGCTGGCGGAGCGCTCGGAGTCGGCGCGCTGGCGAGCCTCGCCTGGCCCGAGAAGCCGAAGACTCCCTCCGAAGAACCGACCGGCTACGGACCCCTCGTGCGCGACGCCGCCGGCCAGCTGGACCTCCCGGCCGGGTTCTCCTATGTGACGCTCTCCCCAACGGGCGCGCCCATGGACGACGGGCTCCTCGTGCCAGGCATGCACGACGGAATGGCGGCCTTCCCAGGCCGCAAGGGGACCGTGATCCTGGTCCGCAACCACGAACAGGACCTGCGGGGCTGGAGCCCATTCGGAAAAGGACACGCGCGCCTGAGCCCGCGATCCGGCGCCGTCTCTACGACGGACTCGCGCCCTGCTTGGGCGGAACGACGACCCTCGTCTACGACCCCCAGACCCAGCTCGTCACGACGAGCTTCTTGAGCCTGGGCGGGACCGCGCGTAACTGCTCGGGGGGCCCCACGCCCTGGGGATCATGGCTGAGCTGCGAAGAGACGAACTCGCTCAAGGGATCCAGCCTCGGCGTGGACCACGGCTACGTGTTCGAAGTTCCAGCGCGCGCGACGCCGGCGCTTGAAGCACCCGTGCCCCTAGTCGGGCTCGGGCGCTTTGTTCACGAAGCCGTCGCCGTCGATTCCGCGACGGGGATCCTTTACCTGACCGAAGACCGCGGAGACGGGCTCCTCTACCGCTTCCTCCCCAGCCAACGGGGCAAGCTGGTCGCGGGGGGGCGGCTCCAGGCCCTCGTGGTCGACGACCTGCGCGGAGCCACGACCCACAACTGGGACCGCACCACGGTCCCTGTCGGGCACGAACTCTCGGTCAGTTGGGTCGATCTCCAAAACCCCGAGTCGCCCCTGGACGATCTGCGCAAGCAAGGCGCGAACGCTGGAGCCACGACCTTCACCCGCGGAGAGGGGATCTTCCCCGGCGGCGGAGGGATCTACTTCTCCTGCACCGACGGCGGATCGCGCCGAAGCGGTCAACTCTGGCAATACCGACCGGGCCTGAATGAAGCCACCGCCAAGGCAGGCGAGCCGACGGGCACGCTGAAGCTGATCGCGGAGCCCAACGACCCGTCGGTCTTCCACATGATCGACAACCTCACGATCAGCCCTTGGAGCGACGTGATCGCTTGTGAGGACGGCGGCGGTGGGAACTCGGTCGTCGGGATCACACCCCAGGGAGCGGCCTATCCGCTCGCGTTCAACGCAGCCAACGAGTCCGAGTTCGCGGGGGCGACGTTCTCGCCCGACGGCTCGACCCTGTTCGTAAACGTGCAGTTTCCGGGGGTGACGTACGCGATTCGCGGTCCCTGGCGCGGCGCCCAACCCCGCTGAGCACCTGCCGGAGGCCGTAGCGCGTAGGCTAGCCCCAGGCTCCTTTTTTTACCTGCATTCGGGGTCGAAGCCGTGGATCGCGCGCCGCGCTGGATCGATCAGTATCAAGTCTTCGACGAACTCGGCCGAGGCGGGTTCGGCGTCGTCTACCTCGCTCGACACCCAAACCTCGATCGCCCAGTCGCGCTCAAGCTCTTGCTCGACGCAGGCGACGCCGACGCGAAGGCGCTCGAGCGATTTCGGCGTGAAGCGCAGGCGGCCGCGAAGATTCGCCACCCGGCGATCGTCACAATCCACGACCTAGGGGTCCACGAGGGCAAGCCCTACTACGTCATGGAGTATGTCGAGGGCACGACCCTCAAGCAGCGGATCGCGCGCGAGGGCCCGCTCGAGATCGACGAGGCCGTCGCGATCCTGATTCAGCTGACCGAGGCGATCGCGGCCGCTCACGCCGAGGGCGTCCTGCACCGCGACTTGAAACCCGAGAACATTATCGACGTCGAGGGCGAAGATCGCCTCAAGGTCGCCGACTTCGGGCTCGCCCGGGAGCTCGGAGAGGACCGCGAGAGGCTCACGCGCACGGGCGCCATGGTCGGGACGCCGGGCTACATGTCACCCGAGCAAGCGGCAGGCGAGCGCGAGCAGGTCGACAAACGGTCTGACGTCTACGGCCTCGGCGCGACGCTGTTCGCGCTCTTGACCGGGCACGCGCCCTTCGACGGCGGCAGCCCGATTTCGACGATCGCCAAGCTCCTCCGCGAAGACGCGCCCCCACCAAGTCGTCACCGAAAGGAGATCCCGAGCGATCTCGACGCGATCTGCGCCCGAGCCCTCGCTAGGAAGCCGAGAGACCGCTACGAGACAGTCCAGGCGCTGCGACGCGATCTCGAGAGCTACCAACGAGGGGGGCGGATCGAGAAGACGAGCGATCGCCTCGTTCGTCAAGCCAGGACGTCTCGCCCCTGGGCAAAATGGGCGGCTGCCCTGGTGGGTCTGGTCTGCACCGCCGTCTCGACGACTGTGGCCCTGACAGTCGGTCGCAGTGACTCGGCCCCGGCCGAGTTCCAGATCGAAGTCAGCGCGTCTGAGGTCAAGAACCAGCGGGCGACGCTCCAAGGCCGCGTGCGCGGGCCGACAGGCGCCAAACTCCTCGTCGGCCGGCGAGAGGTTCCCCTCGACGACGAGGGACGCTTCCGCTGTGAAGTCGAGGTCGCCTACGGGGCCGTGCGAACGATCAAACTCCGAGTCCGCGGCGAGGGCGGCAAGTCCGCCCGCCACGAGCTGCTCCTCGAGTCGACCCTCCCTCCCTGGTTCGAGAACCTCTCCGAGCTCGAGGGGCCCCCACGTCCGCTTCGGCCGGGCCTGACGCCGCTCCCCGCCGAGGGGCGCTACGCCCTCGCCAAGGACGGGAGCGTCGTCTCCTGGGTTCCGCCGGGGCGCTTCATTATGGGCATTCGGCCGGGGGGAATGAGCGGCAACGACACGATCCCTGACAACAACGAGGAGCCGGTCCACGAAGTCTTGCTCAGGCAGGGGTTCTTCCTCGGAATCCACGAGATCTCGCGAAGCAAGTTCGCTCGCTTCTGTCAGGAGACGAACCGACGCGACGGGGAGTTCGAGGGCGACGCCCTGGCGAAGGTCCTGGAGTTCCCGATCCTCGCGCGCTGGTCCGAGGCCAAGGCCTACTGCGAATGGGCGGGAGGGCGATTGCCCAGCGAGCCCGAGTGGGCTTATGCAGCCAAGGGGGGCCTCGAGCGGCGCCCCTACCCCTGGGGGAGCGAGCTGCCGCTGCCGCGGGACATGCAAAGCGGAATGACCGCCACCTCGACGAAGACCTCTGAATTCGCCAACTGCGGCAGTCTGCTCCAGGACGTGACCCGCTTCCCCCGGGGCGCAGCGCGCTGGGGGCAGCTCAACATGGCCGGGAACGTCAGCGAGTGGACGGCCGACGCCTATCGAGAGAAGTACCCGGCCGAACGAGGCGCGACCCGAGACAACCCACAGCCCCTGACCCATGCCGACGAAGGGACGAAGCTGAAGCACTACACGGTCCGCGGCGGAGATCACTTGTATGGCTATCCGAACAAGTCGTTCCGGACGAGCTATCGGAGCGCACGCAAGGGGGAGCAGCGACCCGACGACGAGGAAGACGACACGGGGTTTCGCCTGGCCGTCGAAGCTCGCGGCCCCTAGTTGAACTGCTTTCCCTTTGAGGGGGTAGGGGCGGGGTTTACCCCCGCCCGAGCGTCACGGCGTGTACCAAGGGCGGGCGGGGGGAAACCCCGCCCCTATAAAAGCCCGAACAATATCGTGAACGTCGGAGGGAAAGCAGTTTGGCCCACTCCCCGGATAAGAACTTAGCTCCTGGGAGGAACCTCTCGACGCCGATCCGAATGGGGTCTACAGAGAGAGAGGAGGCGCCGTGCAACACCGCGTCTTGTTCAGCGTCCTTGGACTCGGCCTGGCGGCTTCGGCTGCGCTGGCCCTCCCCGATCCGGGCCCCGAATCGAAGAGCTCCGTCGCGCCGGTCGCGTCGACCGCTCCGGCGGGAGAGCCTGCGCCCCGAAAGACCCGTTCGTCTCGAGGTGGCCGCGGCCTCCTTAGTTCTCCTCGCGGTCGCGTGCCGCCTCGATGCGAGCGCCACCCGCCCCCTCCGCACCACAGGTCCAGTCGCAGCAGCGAGCGAGGCGAGCGTCACCCGCCTCCGCCGCACCCCAGGTTCAGTCGCAGCGGCGAGCGTCACGAGCGAGGCGAGCGTCACCCGCCTCCGCCGCACCCCAGGTCCAGTCGCAGCGGCGAGCGTCACGAGCGAGGAGATCGCAGAGCGCCCCCGCCCCACCCCAAGTCCAGTCGCAGCGGCGAACGCGAGCGGAGAAGCGATCGCAGAGCGCCGCGTCGCGAGTCCAGCCGTGAGGGTCAGGGCGGACCCCCGCCGCGTCACGAGTCCAGCCGCAGGGACGAACGCGAGCAGAGAAGTGGGGGGACAGAGCGAACCTGTCCGCTTTGCGGGCAACGAGCACGGGGCGAAAGAAGGCCTGAGCGACGAGAGCGTCGCCCACCGCCCCCCAGAGGCGAGCGGTGAGACGCGGTTGGCTGCGGCAGCGCTGGGGCCCGCCCGAAATCGTCCCGAGCAGACTTTCGGCTTCAGGCTAGAGACACCACCCTGGAGTGCTCGGGGTGGGCGGGCCTTCCTCCTGCCCCGAGCGTTCCCTGCGTGCGTTCTCAGCCCGAGGCGGAGCGCGTAAAGTGCTGCCTCCGCAAGAGAGGATTTCAGCGGGTGAGCGAGTGAGCAAGTGAGCGAAACACTGGGGGGAGACGCGCTTTTGGCGGCGCTCCTGATCGACAGCCATATCTGCCTCGACGACATGACCCCCGACGAGCTGCCGAGCCGCGTCGGCCCCTACGAGGTGATCGAGCCCCTAGGCCGCGGGCGAGACGGACAGGCCTATCTAGCTCGCGATCCCGAGTCGGAGCGGGGGGTGGCGCTCAAGCACTTCAACCGCGACTCGCCCTTTTCGAACCGCGAGTTGGCCGACCTGGCTCAGCGGCTGGGTGGAGTCCAAGACCCCTCGATCGTGCCGATCCGAGGGATTCTGAGGATCGGGAGCCGGATCGTGGTCTCCATGGACTACGTGAGCGAGCCCACCCTCGCGGATCGGGACCTGCCGCTCGCCAGCGGGCTGAAGCTCCTGGAGCGAATCGCAAAGGCCTGCGACGTCGCCCACCAGGCCGGCCTGGTCCACGGCGACCTGCGCCCTGGCAACCTGCTCCTCGGCCCTCAACCCCGGATCCTCGACCTCGGCCTGGCGAGCTTGTTCCGAGACGCGAACCCGCCCTTCGGGGTGCCCTCCTACATGGCCCCCGAGGTCGCCCACCGGAGCCCTCCGACGCCGGCGTCGGACGTGTATTCCCTGGGCGCGATCCTCTACGAGCTGCTCTGTGGCGTGCCTCCCTTCGGCGACAGGGACGAGGAGGAGGTGCTCGCGCGGCTCAAGGAGGGAGAAGCCCCTCGCTCGCCGCGCTCGCGAGTGGCCGAGGCGCCGCGGGCCTTGGAGCGAGTCGCGCTTCAGGCCCTCGCGCGGCACCCAGCCTCTCGCCAGCCCTCGGCCACTGAGTTCGCCGCCGACCTCGCGGCCTACAACGCCGAGTCCAGTCAGAAGTGAGGCTCTCGGCCACGAGCTGGACGATCGTCCAGGCTGCCCAGGCGGGTGACGAGGAGGCGATTCGTTCGCTCTGCGAAAAATACCGCCCTGCCCTGGTCAGCTACATGCGGCGACGTGGGCTGGGCGAGGAGGCTGAGGACGTGACCCAAGAGGCGCTGTTCGGCCTCGTCCAAGGCGCCCTGGCCTCCGCGGACGGTGCGCGAGGCCGGTTCCGGGCGTTGGTGTTCGCGATCGGGCGCAACCACCTCGCCAAATTCCACGAGCGAGGGGCCGCCGCCAAGCGCGGCAAGGGCCGAGTCCACCCGATCGGAGACCAGGATTTCGTCGCCAGCGGACCCAGCGGCGACTTCGACCGCGAGTGGCTCGCAGCCATTGTCCAAAACTGCCTCCAGCGCCTCCGGGGGGCCAACGAGGACTACTACGACGCGCTCCGACTTTTTGCCCTCGAGGGACTTCCTCAAGCCGAGATCGCCCGCCGCCTCGACGTGCGCGTCGGGGTCGTCAAGAAGCGCGTGTTCCGGGGCAAGCGCAAGCTCGCCGACTTCCTCCGTGAGGAGGTCTGGCGCTATTCGGCCTCGCCAGACGAATACGAAGTCGAGCTCCGCTACCTCTCGGGCTTCCTCGGAACCTAGACGGAAGTTCGCGATGGGTGGTTGCGCAAGACCGACACATTCTCGCCTACCGACCGATCGCGAATTCCGTTGCACTACCGCCGCGAGCGACCCAGCCGCTCCAGGGCGGCCTTCGCAAGCGCTCGAATGCGCGCGCTCTCGCCTTGAGCGGCGCGGCGATACCACTCCACAGCCTGCACCACGTCCTGGGTCACTCCCCGACCCGTCTCCAACATGCCCCCCAGAGAGAACATCCCCTCAAGGTTGCCATTCTCGGCGGCGCGCCGATACCACTCCACGGCCTGCGCTTCGTCCTGGGCCACCCCCAAACCCTTCTCCAACAAGAACCCCAGGCGGACCATGCCCCGGGAGCGGCCCTTCTCGGCGGCGCGCCGATACCACTCCACGGCCTGCGCTTCGTCCTGGGCCACCCCCAAACCCTTCTCCAACAAGAACCCCAGGCCCACCATGCCCTCAGTGTGGCCCTTCTCCGCGGCGCGGCGATACCACTCCACGGCCTGCGCCGCGTCCTGGCTCATCCCCCCTTGTCCCGTCGCGTAGAGGGCGCCCAGGGCAACCATGGCCCCAGGGTGGCCCTTCTCCGCGGCGCGCCGGTACCACTCCACAGCCTGCGCCACGTCCTGGGTCGCCCCCCGACCCCTCTCCAACATCTCCCCCAGGGAGAACATCGCCTCAATGCGGCCCTTCTCCGCGGCGCGCCGATACCATTCCGCGGCCTGCGCTTCGTCCTGGGCCACTCCCCGACCCCTCGACAGCATGAACCCCAGGCCGGCCATGGCCCCAGAGTGGCCCTTATCTGCGGCGCGCCGATACCACTCCACGGCCTGCGCTTGGTCCTGAGCCACCCCCCGACCCCTCTCCAGGGCCACCCCCAGGTTGGCCATAGCCTGCGGTTGGCCCTTCTCCGCGGCGCGGCGATACCACTCGGCCGCCTCCGCCTCGTCCTGGGTCACCCCCTGACCCGTCGACAGCATGAACCCCAGGTTGACCATGGCCCCAGAATTCCCCTTCTCCGCGGCGCGGCGATACCACTCGACCGCCTCCGCCTCGTCCTGAGTCACCCCCCGACCCCTCTCCAGGGCCAGCCCCAGGTTGGCCATAGCCTGCGGGTGGCCCTTCTCCGCTGCGCCGCGATACCACTCGGCCGCCTCCGCCTCGTCCTGGGTCACCCCCTGACCCGTCGACAGCATGGACCCCAGTTTGTACATGGCCTGCGTGTGGCCCTGCTCGGCCGCCGCCCGAAACAGGGCTCCCGACTCTCGGAGACGTTCGGCATGCCAATCGACCAGACCCCGCTCATAGAGCGCGCTCGCTGACGGCGAAGCCGGCGGCTGAGGAGTCCTCGCTCGCCACAGCCCCGCGAGCAAGAGAAACGCTCCCGCGAGAAGCGCGACGACTCCCGCGCTCGCGAACCACGACCTCAAGCGGAGGGGCCTCGGCGAGACCTCCAACCTCTCTACACACTCGACGAGGGCCTGCTTGAGCTCGCTCGCGCTGCCCCACCGCGCGCTCGCGTCCTTCTCCAAGCAGCGCATGACGACCGCCTCGAGCGCGGGAGACACGTCCGCCCGGAGAGAGCGCAGAGCGGGCGGGCGCTCGCTGGTCGTCGCGGCCAGGATCGCGATCAGTCCCTCGCCCACGATCGGAGGCCGGCCGCTCAGCGCGGCGTAAAGGATCGCCCCCAGGCCATAGACGTCGGTCTTGGGGCTTACCTCGCTCAACCTGCCCTCCGCCTGCTCGGGCGCCCAGAATCCCGGCGTGCCCTGGAACATTCCCGACTGGGTCAGGGCCTGAGTCTCCCCCTCCCGGCTGAGGTCCTTCGCCAGGCCAAAGTCGGTCAGGAGCACGGAACCGTTGGCCCCCAGCAGCACGTTCTCCGGTTTCAGGTCGCGGTGGAGCACTCCCTCGGCGTGGGCCGCCGCCAGACCCGCCGCGAGTTGGATCCCGAGTGAGACCACCAGGTCGGGCGAAAGGAGGCTCGTCTTGAGCATGTCCTCCAGCGACCCCCTCTGGTGGTAGGCCATGACCAGGAAGGGCGCGCCCCGCTCCTCGCCTACCCCGAGCAAGCGCACCACGTTGGGGTGCTCGACCTTCGCGAGCGCCCGAACCTCCCGATCGAAGCGCGTTCGCTGGTGAGGGCTGGCGTCTCGTCCCTTGAGCAGGATCTTGATCGCCACCTCCTGCCCCGTCTCTGGATCGCGGCCCCGATAGACAGCCCCCATGCCGCCCCGCCCGAGTTCCTCGATAACTTCGTAGCGTCCGATCCGCACGCACCAAGCCTAGACCCTGCGCTCATGTCGCGCGAACCGCCCTCTCAGGGCGACTCAAGCGTCGAGATCGGCGGGTCGATCACCTTCATGGTCGACGCCTGCAGCTCACGACTCAGGAGTCGGACCGTCAGCGTCTCCCGCTTGAAGTCGTGGCTCGCCGAGACCCGCAGCTTCCCGAGGTAGGTCCCAGATCCGCTCTCGGTCATGGGGATCGGGCTCATTTCCTCGCCGATCGCGAAGGTCGCCATGGCGTCGGGATCGCCAACTACAGCGCGGGAAATCGAAGCCCTGTAATCCTGTCCTCAACTCAAGCGCCCTCCTCGACCGATACGGGGGTTGGGAAAGCGCAGGAGCAGAGTGAACACGAGGCGAGGCAGGGGAACCGAGGCCGCCACCGGGCAGGTCTTGCTCGAGCGCATGGCACGCCCAGCTGGCGAGGCCCCCCTCCGTGTGTTCTTGAGCGGGATCGGAGGAACCGGGCTCTCGGGCTTGGCTCGCCTGCTCCAGGGACTCGGCCACTCCGTGAGCGGGTCCGATCGAAGCGTCTCGCCGACCCTTGTTCAGCTTCGCGAAGAGGGGATCTCGGTCGCGAGCCGGCAAGGGAAGCAGTCGCTGCCGCCAGAGTTCGACCTCTTCGTCGGGACAGCGGCTCTTCCCCACGATCACCCCGAGCTCGCCGAAGCCCAGAGGCGCGGGGTCGCGTGCGTCAAGTACGCCGAGGCCTTGGGCGCCCTCGTCAGCGCCCAGCGCGGCGTCGCGATCGCCGGGACCCACGGCAAGACCACGACGACTTCACTCCTGACCCACCTCCTCCGGAGCTGCGGGCGCGACCCGAGCTGGATCGTGGGCGGAGAGCCCAAGGACCTCCCGAGCAGCGCGCGAGCCGGCTCCGACCCCGAGCTGATCTTCGAGGCCTGTGAGTTCGACCGCAGCTTCCACCGCTACCAGCCCGCTGTGGCGGCTGTGCTCAACCTCGAGACCGACCACCTCGACTGCTACGCCGGTCTCGAAGAGCTCGAAGAGAGCTTCGCGACTTTCCTCCGTGGCCTCACCCAGGGCGGCGCCGTCGTCCTCCAGTCCGATTGGCCTGCCTGCCGGCGGGTCGCTGTGGCCGCGCTCTCGGAGCGCCCAGACCTTGAGCTAGACACCGTCTCCCTCGAGAGCGAGACCGTCCCCGCAGAGCTCCGCAGCCTCGGCCACCACCACCACTACGCCGCCCGCGACCTCCGCCCCGACGGAGGTCTCTGGCGCTTCACCCTCGTGATCGACGGACGCCCTTCGGCAGAGGTCCGGCTCGGTGTTCCTGGGCGGCACAACGCGGCGAACGCGCTGATGGCGATCGCCTGCGCCGCCCGCGCCGGAGTCCCTGCGGCTCGAGCCGCCCAAGCGGTCAGCGCCTTTACCGGCGTCGGACGTCGCTACGACGTCAAGGCCACCGGCGACGTGGTCGTCGTCGACGACTACGCCCACCACCCAACCGCGCTCGAGGCTGTGATCTCCGCCACGCGCGAGCGCTACCCCGAGCGCAGGTTGGTGGTCTGCTTCGAGCCGCACCAGGCCAACCGAACCCGCCACCTCTTTAGCGACTTCGTGCAAGCCCTCTCCGGCGCAGACCGGGTCCTCCTGGCCGACATTTACGTCTGCCGCGACTCCCCCGAGGACGTCGCGAGCGTCTCCAGCCAAGAGCTCGCGGCCGCGATCTGCGAGCGCGCCCCCCAAACCCAAGCCCGCCACGCCGGCGACCTAGACGACCTCGAAGAGGCTGCTCGACGGCTCCTTCAGCCCGGCGACGTCGGCCTGTTCTTGGGCGCCGGCCGAATCAGCCAGATCGCAGGCGACCTAGCCGCGACGCTGCGAGCCCATGGCGGCCAGGCCCTCGAGCAGAGCCAGTCGCTCTCCCGGCGCGAGCTCCGCTCCCCCGCGGCGAGCGGCGCGGTCGCCCGGAGCGTCCTCTCCCAGAGCGGTCGGCGTCGGCGCCCCAAGGGAGGCTCCGGCTTCTACGCCCGGATCTCGGGTCCCCTGCCTCGACCCTCCTCGGCGCGCTTCGAGCGCAGCCAACCCGCCGCCGATCTGGAGCTGATCGCCGACCTCGGGCTCTCGGGGGGGGCCCCCAGCGCCCCCCGACTCGCGGATCAGCTCGCGCTCGCGCTCGGCCCGCTCCTGCAACTCGACACGTCCCTGGCCCGCTACACGACCCTCCGCGTCGGCGGTCGCTCGCGGTTCTTCGTCGCGCCCCGGACCACCGCCGAGGCGATCCACGCCCAGCGGATTTTCCAGCGCCACGGGGTCCCGGTCGTGCTCCTGGGTGGAGGGTCGAACACCCTCTTCGCGAGCGACTATCTCGACTCCGCCGTGCTCCTAACGAAGCAGATCCGAGGCGCCGAGACTGCGGGCCACCTGATCCGTGCGACCTGCGGAACGAGCCTCCCCGGCATTCTCCGCCTCGCCGAGCGTCACGGGCTCGGCGGCCTGGAGACCTTCGCGGGAATCCCTGGCACCCTCGGCGGCGCCGTGTTTGGCAACGCGGGCGGGCCTCGAGGTGGGAACACCGTCGGCCAACTCGTTCGCCGCGCTCGCGTCGTCGAGCCGGACGGCCGCGTTCGCTGGCGCGACCGGGCCGGACTCGGGCTGACCTATCGCCACTCCGAGCTCGCGGGCTGCCTCGTCCTCGACGTCGAGCTAGAGCTCTCGTTCGACGACATGGCCCGCCTGAGGGCGACTCGCCGGGAGGCGAGCGCGAAGAAGGGTGCGAGTCAACCGCTCTGGGCACGGAGCGCCGGCTGCACCTTCCGCAACCCGAGCGGGGGCAGCGCCGGGCGACTCCTCGACGAGCTCGGCCTCAAGGGGCTCCGCCGCGGCGGAGCCGTCGTCTCCGAGCACCACGCCAACTTCATTGTCAACGAGGGCGGGGCGAGTCCCGCCGACGTGATCGGTCTCATGGAGGAGATCCGCGAGCGTGTCCGCGCCGCCCGCGGAATCGAACTCCACACCGAGCTCCGTCTGATCGCGTAAGGAACCCATGCTGAGCACAGCCCAACACCGCCGCATTCGCTGGACCGTCTCCGAGAGAGACGGCGCCCGTCAGCCCAGTCGACTCCACATAGCCGTCCTCCTGGGCGGGGTCGGGCACGAGCGCTCGGTCTCGCTGATCTCCGGTCGGGCAGTGATCGAGGCGCTCGAGCTTCAAGGTCACCGAGTGACGCCCGTCGTGCTCGACTCGAGCGAAGACGACGCCCTCGACGCGATCCCCGTCGAGGCCGACCTGGCCTTCATAGCGCTCCACGGGGAATACGGCGAAGACGGCACGATCCAGCAGGCCCTCGCCCGGCGAGGCGTGATCTACACCGGCTCTGGCCCCGAATCGAGCGCGCGCGCCTTCGACAAGCTCCGCGCCAAGCGACACTTCTCCCGAGCAGGGATCCCGCTGGCCTGGCACCGAGTCCTCGACTTCCCGACTTCGACCCGCGGAGTTCGCCACGCGGTCCGCATGACGCCAGGGCTCCCCGTCGTCGTCAAGCCAAGTCGCTGCGGCTCGAGCGTCGGGGTCACGATCTGCAAGACCCGCGATCAACTGACCCGCGCGCTAGAGGAGGGCGCCCGCTTCCGCCAACCGCTCCTGATCGAGGAGTTCATTCCAGGGCGCGAGCTGACGTGCGGCGTGCTCGGGGACACACCCCTCGCCCCCGTCGAGGCCGTCGCCCAGGGCGGGTTCTTCGACTTCAGCGCCAAATACGACAAGCAGACGGGGACCCGCTATGTGGTCGACCCCGAGCTACCGAGCGGGGTCCGAGATCGGATCCAGACCCTGGCCTTCGCGGCCCACCAAGTCTTGGGCTGCAGCGACTTCTCTCGGACCGACTTCCGTTACGACCCAATTCAAGACCGCCTCGCCGTCCTCGAGTTGAACACGATCCCGGGCCTGACCCCGACCAGTCTCCTCCCCATGGCCGCGGCCCACGCGGGCCTGAACTTCAGCGAGCTAGCAGAGCGCTTCTGCCGCCTCGCGATCGGAGCCACCTGCCGGTGACCGCTCGCAAGAAGGCCGCCCCCAAGAAGGCCGCCCCCAAGAAGGCCGCCCCCAAGCGGCGATCCCCCGCCAAGCCGCGCACGCCCAAGGCGAGGGGTCTAAGCAGCGCAGCGCTCGCAGGCGCTGTCGCCAGCGGCGCGGGCGGAGCGCTCGCCTCGGGGTCTCGGACTCTTGGAACTGGCCTGGCACTCCTCGCTCGCTCGCGCGATCTCCAACGCTTTTGCGCCATCGGTCTGTTGGCTGCGGTCCTGATCGGGACCTCGGGCATGGTCCGCGAGCGCGTCGAGACCTGGGAGCAGTATCAGCTTCACCTCGGCCTACGAGCAGACGCCCCGCCTCCGCCGGGCCTCTCGTCCGCGGCGACGCGAGACCTCGCCGCGATCCGACTCCCGTCCCACGTTCACGCCTTTCACTCGAGCGTGGTTCCAAGTTTGGCTCGGCACCTGCGCGGTCTGCCCTGGGTCGCAAGCGTCGAAGAGCTCCGCTTGCTCCCCCCCGCCAAGCTCGAACTCAAGCTGCGGACTCACCGCCCCCTCGCCCAGTTGGGTTCGGCTGGGGGACCGCTCGTGGCCAAGGGCGGAGCCATGATCCCGCGGATCTATGGCGCTCACCCAGAGCGACTCCCGCGCCTGATCGGCGTTCCTAAGGGCGAGGGTCGCCCCCTCGCCCTCAAAGCCGGGATCCAAGTGCTCCAGGCCCTGGGGCCGCTCGTGGCCCAAGTCGAGGCCGTCGATCTCAGCAACATCCACGGTCAGCGGGACACCCGCGAGAGCGAAATCGTACTCAAAATGGCCGGCGGACTCCTCGTCGACTGGGGACGCTACGAGCCGATCGCCCCCGCTGGCGCCGAGCCCGGCGCCAGCGCCCCGCTCGGTCAACCGAGGCGCGACCCCGTCGCGAAGCGAGCCGACCTCGAAGCCTTCCTGGCGAGCTTCCCCCAGATCGGACTGGTGAAGCGTGTCTCGATCCGCTTCGACGAAGTCAGCTACACCCTGCGAGAGTCACCGAGCCAGCGTCCGCTCTCCCGGCGGTAGTGGGGCGTCAGGGATACTTCTCGCCATTTCGGAGGGGAGGGCAGCCGTCCGTCAACCTCGCTCCCTCCTCGGTGGTGCCGGCTGGCGAGATCGGCACGCTCTCAAGGAAGAAGCATGGAGTGGGGCTCGTGATCGCGGCTGGTGGCACATTGGGCTCGGCTGGGGATCGCCGCACGCTCGGCTAGGACATGTCTTTGTCCGCGTGAGACGCGTGCTTCTAGGCGTCGGAGGTGGCCGGTAGAATGTCGATTCGAGGCTCGCACCAGCAGGAGTCTCTCTCCTCTGGAACCCCGCTGAACTGTTGCCTTTCGGAGCCCCCGTCACTGTTCATGCCAGCCAAGCTTCGTCGGGCCTGCCGGGTTCTCAC
>JAESQQ010000557.1 GCA_016765095.1 Planctomycetota bacterium
GTCGTAGAGCGCTACTAGGCGATCGGCCTTGGGCATGCCTGTGCACGCAATGCGTGGATTGCGGCCGAAGCCTGGCCACGAGTCCCCCGCAGCCTCGTAGGGACTCTGCTCCAGGACTCGAGCCACCCCGAGGACGCTCAGGCCACGTCGGGCACGCTCCTCGTGGATCGCGGACACATACTCGTCAAGCGCCTGGCGGAGAATGGCCCGCGCCTCCTTGATGTGCATTTTCTGGAGCCCAGCCGGAGCCGGAATCTTGTAGGCTCACACCCACCACTGATAGCTAGCTCACCGAGCCCCGCAGGCGTATAGACGGCCAGTTCGACGTTCTTGGGCTTCCTGAGCGGGCTCGGGAGGATCCTGACCTCCTTCACGAACATTCGCAAGACGGCCTTCGCGGCAACCCGGGTCGGTGTCGGGCACCTGGAGTCGGCAGGCGGCCTCCACGGCAAGCTGAATCGCCTTCTCCGCCTCGAAGGGAACGATCTGCTGGCGGCGCTCCGCGGCCTCGATCTCGTTCACGAGTCGGGCGTCCTCCTCGGCCAACCTGCTCCAGCACAGCCTCGGTGAGCCCAGGGACCTGAGCTCGGACGAGGCGTCAGTCTTCCCCCCGCTCTGAGCTCCAAGCCTTGGCTGCGCAAACGAAGCAGGAGTAGCGGCGCTGCTTGCCTGGTTTGGTCGAGCCCTCGCCCACGTTCGACGAGCCTCCACACGCACCGCAGACGAAGAACTCAGACAGTAGGTATCTTCCCCAATTCACGATCCCTGCGGGGCGCCCGCCGAACTTCGCGAGCTTGGCCGCCCCGCCTCGTTGGGCCCACTCCCACAGCCCCGGGCTCACGATTGCGGGCAGGACACCCTCAAGGACATATCCGGCACACGGCTTTTCTATGGCGACCCGGCCGTCGTCGGACCCGCTGAAGAACTTCGCCTTGCTCGCGCCCCGGCCGCGGACAAGGTCGCCCTTGTAGGTCGGGTTTTGGAGGATCGTTCTCACGGACGAATTGATCCACAGGCGTCCGCCTCGTGTCCGCTTGCCGTCTGCGTTCAGGCGCTTAGCGATCGTCAGGTAGCCAAGTTGCAGTTCGGCTTGGAGCGAGAAGATGTGGCCCTCCCTCATTGAACACCCGGACGGCACTCAGCTTGGGTGTCCACCAAACCGGGCGAGGGTCAGTGTCTAGACGCTCCCGCGGACGGTTGTGTCGGGCAAGGGCGCGGAGGCGCCTGCCTATACGTGACTCGTTGGCGCGCGAGTGACCCAGATGGGTCATTGTCGCGGACGTCCTGGGTTCTTATGTTCCGCCTCCCTTCACGCCTGAGGAGAGTCAGGCACGGACCTAAGGAAGACACATGATCCGCAGGAACCTCCTCGCGCACACACTTCTCACCTCGTGCCTCCTAGCTACGCTTCTCGTGGGTTGCTCCAAGGACAGCGACAAGTTCGTGACCGTGCCCGGGGGCCCCCTCCCTGGGGGAGGATCTCCTGCGACCGGGGGCTCCGGATCGGGGAGCAGCGCCAGCGGATTCGGGGCAACGGTCACGGCTCCCGCTTCGGCGGGAAGCGTCCAGTTGACCGTGGCCATGGGCAGCACCGTAGCTGTGGCCCAGGCCCAGCAGGTGGGGACACCCGTCCTCGTGGGTCCGGCCGGGACCACGTTTAAGAGCCCGGTGACGCTCGTCCTCAAGTACGACCCGGCCAAGGTCACGGACCCGTCCACGCTCGTGGTCTTGCGCCGCAACGACGCGACCAACGAAGTGTCGATCCTGGCGCCGATTGCGGTCGACACGAGGAACTCGACGGTCACGGTCCAGACCAGCTCGTTTTCGACCTTCATGCCCGCGGTGCTTCCTGCGAAGGCTCACCTCCAGGGCACCTACACCGTGATCGGCCACCTGTCGCAGGTAAGCACTGTTCCAGACGGTCAGGTCGCAAACTACATAGTGAGCGGCACCCGTGGCGAGTTGGTCTTCGACGGATCGGGAAGCATGACGTTCAGTAATCTCGTCGAGAAGCAGGCCACGCTGAAGCAGCGAGCAGGCGCGCCGGGCAGCACCGGAGCGTCCATTACGACGAGCACCGCCGCCGCACCGACTCCCACCTGGGCCTACGACTACGACCCCAGGACCGGGCGGATCGCGATTACCGCCGCCGGAGAGACCACCTCAGGGGCGCGCTCCCTGGACGGAAGCGTCGTCGTGGTCTCGGCGACGCGCTTTGGGGCGAGCGGGGGCACAGCCGCTGCCACGGCAGACCTCATGGTCGGGATCAAGCAGCACAGCGTCACAGGCGCTCTATCGGGACTGGCTGGATTGGACGCGATCGGATCCGGGCAAGAGTTGAGCACCCTCGCGTCCGTTGACAGTGACGCGATCGGCGTTGCATTCATAAGCCACTTCGCGACCTCCTACACAGGCAGCGCCGGCTCGCTGAGTGCCGCCGCCAAGGTGGAGGACATGAATCGCCTGAATGGTAACTCGACGCTCAACGTGACGCCCACGCCCGACACCTATCTCGCGACGACGGTCAGCGTGACCTCCACCACGAGCGCCTCGCTGAGCTTCAACCAGGCCGCCAACGGTCAGATTGACGGCGCCACTGGCGAACGCGGGGCGATCAACAGCAGCGGAAGCGTCCTCGCTTGGGAGTCCTCCATGACGGTCAGCGTCGGCTCAGAGATTAGGGTCCGAAACGACCTCTACCTCGCGTTCCCTCCACGCACCGATCACGCCCAGGCCGACATTCAGGCAACTTGGAACGTGTTCGGGGTCAATCGGGAGCTCAGCGCCCAAGCCGGAGGGAGCGAGGCCCGCCTGGAGCTCTTCGTGACTCAGGGGGCCAGCTTGGGCTTCACCGCGGGAGGAACCTGGGCCTTTAGTAGCTCTGGCGAGATCATTCGGAGACTCAACACGACGGTTGGCGCGGCAGACGACACCCTGTCCGGGCAGGTCAGCATCCGAACGAGCGGAGCTTCGGGCACGGGCACATTCAACTTGAACACCAACGGCCAGTTCACCCTCGTCGGCGATGATCAGATCGGACTCTTGAGCGCCGACAACTCACTCTTCGTGCTGCAGACCGGCACCGGCGGCTTCGGGAGGCAGATTTGGATCGGAGTGCGCCGCCCAAGCGTCCCTCAGTAGAGTTCCGAAAGACCTGCGCGAGACCGATCGCTCTTGCGAACGAGCTCGACGGCATCTACCTTGAACTCCGCCTCCTCAGCAGAATCTGTGGGTGAATTCTGGCTCGGGGAGCTTGCCAAGCGTGTGGTAGAGGGCGGTCTCGACGCCTTTGAAGGTCCTGAATCCGAACGCTTTTCTGGTGGTCAGTTTGGCCTTGAGGTTTACAGCTCCTGACGTTGACAAGCCTAATCCCAGAGGCCGTCTGTCTCTCCCGGACAGGTTGGGCGGGGGTAAACCCCGCACCCTACAGATCGCAAGAGGGCCCCTCCGTAAGGCGCCCTGTTGGACGGCTCGCAACACGCCTTGGTAGGGGCGGGGTTTACAGCTCCTGACGTTGGCAAGCCTAATCCCAGAGGCCGTCTGTCTCTCCCGGACAGGCGGGCGGGGGTAAACCCCGCACCCTACAGATCGCAAGAGGGCCCCTCCGCAAGGCGCCCTGTTTGACGGCTCGCAACACGCCTTGGTA
>JAESQQ010000558.1 GCA_016765095.1 Planctomycetota bacterium
CGTCGCCGCAGGCGTGGGCGTCGGCGTGGGCGTCACCGCAGGCGTGGGCGTCGTCGCAGGCTTGGGCGTCGTCGCAGGCGTTGGCGGAGGCTTGGGCGTCGTCCCAGGCGTGGGCGGAGGCTTGGGCGTCGTCGCAGGCGTCGAGACCGGCGTCACACTCACTGCTGGCACAGGCGTCGTTGAAAGAGTCGGCTCGGGCGAGGCCGAAGTCTTCGTCGCGACTTGAGAGCTCACGTATTGGCTCAGCCCCCAGGCGCCAGCGCCCAGGGCTCCCAAGAGCAGGAAGCACCCCATCAGGCCGATCAGCTTGCCGCCGCCGCCCTGAGCCATGGCCGTCATGGTTCGCTCGGCCGCGTCACGCACCGAGCGAATCAGGGTCCCGCCCCCAGCCGCAGCCTGGGTCTGGACGAGAGCCTCGCGGAACTCGCTCATCGCGGCGTAGCGATCGATCGGGTCCGGCTCGAGGCTGTGGGTCACGATGTCGTCGAGGCCGCGCGGGAGCTTCTTGTTGAGCTGAGTCGGCAGCTTGAACCGCCCCATAGGCAGGCGACCGGTGAACATTTCGTAAACGACGACGCCCAGCGAGTAGATATCTGCCCGGTGGTCGACGTTCGCGGCGTCGGTCTTTTGCTCGGGCGCCATGTAGTTGACGGTGCCCATTCCGACGTTGGTCGCGGTGAGGGTGATCATCTCCTCGGGCTTGTGCGTCAGCCTCGCGATCCCAAAGTCCGCGATCTTAGCGAGCCCAGTGCTTTGCTCGTAGAGGATGTTCCCCGGCTTTATGTCGCGGTGGACAATGCCCTTCTTGTGGGCGTAGTCGAGGCCGTCGCAGACCTGGGTCGCGATATCGAACATGAGGTCCATGCTCAAGGCCTCCTGCTTGAGCAGGACCTGGAGGGAGGGGCCCTCGACGAACTCCATCACGAAGTAGTGCAGCCCGCGATCCTGGCCGCTCCCAATGATCTGGACAATGTTGGTGTGGTTCAGCGCTCCCATAGCCTTGGCCTCGCGGCCAAAGCGGCTGACCATGTCACGGTCGGCTGAGGACTCTTGAGGGAGAGTCTTGATCGCGACCCAGCGCTCGAGGGCGGCGTCGTAGCCCTTGTAGACGACGGCCATTCCTCCTCGCCCCAGCTCGGAGTGGATCTGATACTGGCCGAGGGTCTGACCAATCAGACCGATCATGTCCCCTTCCACGTCGACTCAGCGCTGGGGGGTCAGCTCGAGGACGAGCTTCCGCCCGGCGTCGTAGACAAACACGTGGCCGTAGTCGTCGATTCCAAGATCCCAGGGCTCGTCGAGCTTCTTGTCCTTGAAGACGGTCGCCTGCCCGCTCCGGGAGGAGAAGAACACGATCTCGTCGTCGCCCGAGTCGACCGCGAACACCTGCCCGTTGGGGGAGGCTTCGAGGTCGTTGACCTGGTCGAACTCGTGGCCGAGTTTCCGCGGAGATTGACCCTGCCGCGCTAGATAAATCAGCTCGCGGTCCTCGTCGATCGTCCACAGCCAGGGCCGCTGAGACTCCTTGCCTCGCCCTCCCCCGCCGAGCGATCCGGTGACACCTGTCACACACCCGAAGCGGGGCGTCAGGTCCCCCGTGTAGTCGCGGCCTGCGGACCGAGCGGGCTTGAGGCCCAAGGTCAGGAGCGCAATGTTGCCTCGCTCACGCTGCTGAATCACCGCCAAGTGGCTCCGGTTGTCGACCGCGCTCAGGTCAATGACTCCCTCGAGGCCCTTCCCATAGCTAGCCCGGACCGCACCGCGAGGGCCGAAGTGGTGAACGCGCTGTTGATCGGCGTCGAGGACGTAGACCTCGTTGGAGGCCCCAATCGCGAGATCCACAGGCTCTTCGAACTCGCCGCTCTTCGTCCCCTCCCGACCAAATCGCGCGATGACCCAGCCGGCGCGGTCGAAGCGAGTCACGCGGTAACTCCCTGGACTGAGGACCGAGAAGCCCCCGGTCGGGCCAGCCGCGACTCGAAGCGACCCCGAGAGCTCAACGCCTCCCGTTCGACCCCGGAACAGGCCGCGCTCGGGCCCGAAGCGAACCACTGACTCGCCGCCGCGATCGAGGACCCACAGCTCCCGAGCCGGCGAAATTCGAATCCGAACCGGTTCGTCGAGCCTCGACGGCACGCCGACGACGCCGCCCCCGAACTCTTTGAGGAGTTGCCCCTGCTGGGAGTAGCGTCGAACGCGTCCCTTGGACTTGCTCAGGACGTAGACCTCGTCCTTGTAGGGATCGACCGCGATCCCTGAGAGGACCTCTTCGGGCCCGCCCGCGAGAAACTCACCGACCGGGCGCCAATTCCGATAGACGACGACGGTCCTGCGTCCCGCGTCGAGGACGTAGACCACGTCGTCACGGCCGATCGCCATTGCGACGGGTCGCTGGAGGTCGTATTTCTCCTTGCCTGGGCGCCCGAAGCTGACGAGGAAGCTCGCCCTCGCGCCCTTCCCGCGGCTGACCTTGAACACTTGCACGCAGCGCTGCTCTGCGTCGAGGACGTAGAGGTCTTCGTCCCTGCTGAGCGCAATGTCGACGGGGTTCGAGAACCGGCCGTTCCCGGCCCCTCCGTCGGGCACGCCGATAATCAGCGGCGGGATCGAGAGCCTCCACTTGACGTCCAAGTTATGTCGAACGACGACCTTCTCGTCGGCGTCGATCCCAAACACCGCGCCGTAGTCCTCATGTTTGCTGCTCGCGGCCAAGACGACCAACGAGCGGAAGTCCCGTTTGGCGGGGACCTCGCGGGAGAAATTGGTCGCTCGAGCGTGGAAGGTGGGACGGTCGAACCAGACCCGAGCCTTCCCACCCCAGCCCTCCTTGGAGGTCAGCACGTAGGGGGTGTTCTTCCACTCAAACGCGACGTCTGCGACGCGACCCCCGTAGCGGCTGGCGCTGCCATACGTCCGCCGGGAGACACTGAATCGCTTGATCTCGCCCGAGCCCTTCGGACCGAGGGAGACGACGGAGACCCGCCGGCTGGCCTCGTTGTTGGCGGAATCGCGGACCGTCACTTGGAGGCTGCTTTCGCCCGCCTTGAGAGGCGGCGTCCAGAAGTTGAGCGGACGCGTGGTGTGTGTGTAGCGCAGCCGCCCGCCCGAGACAGACCAGGTGTAGACGGTCGAATCGTCGGGCTCGTTGCTGACGTCGAGCCAGATCCGGACCGTGCTCCCCCACGTGCCTGAGAAGGTCTCAGACTTCCCCGTAAACGTCGGCTCGCGGTTGGGCGCGGCAGCGGTCGGGTTGTAAACGCCGATCAGGTGCCTGGGGTCGAGCCTCCCCTTCCCCTCCCGAGTCAGGACCCGCGCCAACGAAGTCGTCGGCTCGACTTCATAGACCTGAACCGACGCCACGCGGCGCTGCGGCTTGACGAGCGGGACCTTGCCCCGGGTCAACGGGAGCACGTAGACCTCGGCCTCGCGGTAGAGATCGTAAATGTGTCCCACCTTGACGCCGGCCCGGGCTCCGAGGTTGAGCTTGACGCCCTTGGAGGTGACCTCCAATAGACGGGCCTCGCGCGGCGCGGCCAAGGCCGGCGAGGCACAGAGCAAGACGCTGGCTGCGAGGGCTAGCGCCGCTCGAGTCAGTGGGTCCCTATTGGGCACGAACACCTCCTTCGACCTTGAGCTCAGAGATCAGCCAGCTTGCCTCGCCGCGCGCACCCCTCGCGACCTGCCTGAGTTGCAGCACGTGGACCGCGAGGAAGCTCTTGGGGGGTTGATCGAGAATGTGGAGACGGAACCGCCACCGCGTTCGGACCTTGGCGTAGCCGCCCTGAATGGAGACCGACTGAATCTCATGACCGCTCTCGAGGAAGACCGCCTTCGCCCTGCGCATTCGCTGGAGCGCTCGCTTCTCGATCGCGTACTGTTTGCTCTTGGGGTCGAGGAGCCGAATCGCTTCGTCTGCCTTCCCGCTCTTGAGCGCGCCGTCGAGCCGACTCAGGAGAGCCGCGATCTGTTGGCCGGCGATCGCCTTGAGGGCTTGGCTGTAGAGCTCCTGGAGATCCTGGTGCTGGGGATATTTCTTGAGAAGCAGGGCAGCTTTCTTGCGCACTGAGTCCCAGCGCTTGGCCGTGGCGTCCTGTCGCAGGGCCTGATAGTTCACCTCGAACTTCTTGGCCTCGCCGACCTTGCCTTCGAGCGCCTTACGTCGCTGAAGCAACTCCGCGTCTTCCTCGCCGAAGTTGGAGACGTAGCTGATCACGAGGGCTAGCTGGGCTGAGAGGTCCCCTTTCCCACTCAGCGCGAGGGCGCGGGACGCCTTGGCGCTCTTGAGCCGCTCCTGGACCCCGACCGTCTTGGGGTTGCTCCGATCGACGGTCTGCATTCGCGCCAAGGCCGCCTCCGTCGCCACGTGATCCCCTCGCTTGATCGCCGCTTTGGCGCCGTTGAGGATCTCCTCGCCCTGCTGGATCTTGGCCTCCCACCCGCTGATGTTGGCCTTCGCCTCAGCCGGAAGTTCGCTTTGATTGGGCCACTTCTTGAGCATGTCGATCGCCGAGCGAAGCTGAAGGTCCTTGGCCTGGCCCTTGGCACTCGCCACCAGCGTCGCCAAGCGCTGGTCAGCCGCGGCAGACTCGCGCCGTCGATCCGCCAGGCGGCGGAGCAAGTCGCTGACGGTCGGGCTGACCCGGTTCGGCTCAGTGCTTTGCGGCCGATACCCAGAGTCGAGGCGAGCGGCCAACTCGAGCTCCTTCTCGGCCTGCTCGAGCCGATCGGCGTCAAGGGCGAGTTGCCCCCGGACGTAGGCGCCCGACAGCTCGCTGGTCGCGTTCCACGTCAACTGATCCGCGCTGACCGGGTCGCCCTCGGCGTCAAGGAGGTGCCCGCGGTTCTGCTCGTCGGTCCTCCGCGCCAGGCTGACTGGGAACGAGACGGGCTCGTATCCGCTGCGACTAAAGCTGATTCGATAGTCCGTTCCGAGGGCATAGCGACCGGTGCTTCCGCGCTGGAGCACGATCGGATCGTGCTTCGCACGCGCCAAGCGGATCTCAATCCCCTCGGGCCAGGCGCCGTCAAAAGAGTAGCCGACCTCGTTCGCTTGCAGCGAGGGGAGCGAAGCGAGGGGAGCGAGCGGAGAGCCGCTCGGGCGGGGAGAAGTCGTGGCGACCGCGCTCCCGATCGGACTCGCGCCCGGCTCGATCGGCTTGAGCAGGCCGAGCCGAGTCATGTATTCGCGCGTCTCCTTGTTGTGGTATTCCCAGGCATAGGCACCGCCAGCTGCGCAGAGCAGGAGCAACAGGAGCACGAACACCGAGGCGCGGCTCTTCTTGGGGGGTGGCGGAGTCTTCTTGGCAGCAGCCCTCGCGGGGGAGATCTTTGTCTGGACCTGGTGCGAGGCGGAGCTCGAGGGGCGCTTGGATGGCGGGACCTCGAGGATCGTCTCGTCGTCGAGGGGAGGCGGCTCGTCCTCGAAGTCAGCCAGCTCGATCGGCTTGGTGACGGGTTCGGTGATCGCGTTCCGACGAGAGCTCGGGGAGGGCCCTCGCCGGCCTCCGATCGCTGGGATCACCCCGCTCCCAGAGCGACTCGTCTCCCGACTCGGGGGGAGGGCTGCCCCGCCCTCGAGGTAGTGATCGTAGTTGTCGAAGAAGCTCTTGAGATCGTCGTGGAACTCTTGAGCGTTCCGATAACGATCGTCTGGGTCCTTCTCGAGGAGCTTGAGCGTGATCTCGACCAAGAAGGGCGGGATCTCAGGGCGAATCTCGAGGGGTGGGGGAGGTGGCTCGTAGACGTGCTTGAAGATCAGGCCAGCGGGCGAGTCCGCCTTGAAAGGGAGCTGCCCAGTCAGGAGCTCGTAGAACACGATCCCGAGGCTGTAGAGGTCTGAGCGCCCGTCGAGGGGATCCCCGCGACCCTGCTCGGGAGCCAGGTAGTTGGGCGTGCCCATGATCAGACCCGGGTTGGTCAAGTCCCCGGTCTCGGGGCCGCCAATGATGGCTTTGGCGAGGCCAAAGTCCATGACCTTCACGATCCCCTTCTTGTCGATCATGATGTTGCTGGGCTTGATATCCCGGTGGATCAAGCCCTTCTCATGAGCGACCTCGAGCGCTGAGGTCACGGACATGAGGATCGCGACGATCTCGTCCCAATCGAGGAATCGCTCGCGCCGAATGCGCTGTTGGAGGTCCTCGCCCTCCACGTATTCCATGGCGAAGTAGGGGGTGCCCTCGTCGATCCCATAGGCGTAGATCTGAATCACGCTCGGGTGCACGAGGGACGCGGCGGACTTCGCCTCGCGCTCAAAGCGCTCGATGAAGTTCTCTTGAGTGGCCAAGCTGCGCGGGAGAACTTTGACCGCGACCGGCCGGTCCAAGGAGACCTGGCGAGCCAGCCAGACCTCGCCCATGCCGCCCTGGCCGATCTTGCGCTCGAGCTCGAAGTCCCCGAGCTTCCGCATGGAAGCGGCCTTCATGGCCGCCATGGTCTCGGAGCCGAAGTTGACCGTGTCCTCGCTGGCCGGGTCGAGCGCCGACGCTTGGGTGTCGTTGAGGTTCGACTCGTCGACGAGCTCGGCCTCGACGGGCGTCGTCTGGCTCAGCCGCGTATCGAACCCAGACGAAGCGATCCCCGACGAGCCCAGGAGGCCGGCATCCACCGACTCCATGGTCTCCTCGCCGACCTCGTCCGTGACCCCCCCAGGAGGGAGCATCGGAGCGTCGTTTTGATCGTCGTGTGCGCTCATGGCCGGGGTCGCTGGCGCGCTGCGCCTCTCCTCCGCTGGCGCGATCGAACGCCTCGAAATGAGTGCTCAGCCGCGCGGGGATACTATACGTGCAAGAGTTACGCTCTGCCCGAGCCATTATGCGGAGCCCCTGTGACGCCCCCAAGCCCCAGTCGACGCCAAAGAGTCCTCGAGACCCTCCGCCAGGTCAGCGTGCGGATGGAACGAATCCTGGCAGGCCAGGACATCACCCTCAGCGACGTCCTCCTCCCTCAGGAGCGAGACCCGGGGCCCTCGCCCCTCGAACGGCTCAGAGTCTTCAAGGATCTGCTCAACGAGACCCTCCGCGAGCTAACCGAAGGCCGCGATCGCTGCTGCACGACCTGCGGGACCCCGCTCCCCTCAGCGCACCTCGAGGAACTCCCTTGGGCATTTCGCTGCCTGGACAGTTCCACTTGTTCGCCCGCGACACCCCGTTAGAATCCGGCACGATTGGCGCATCGTCTAATGGTAGGACAGAGGACTCTGAATCCTCTAGTCAAGGTTCGAATCCTTGTGCGCCAGCTCAAAAGTCCGCCCCGGGAAGTTCAGAGATCCCGGGGCGGCACCTTGTACGGGCGACTTGAGAGCTAGGACCGTTTTCCGTAGCACGTCGAAGGGTTTACGCAGCTCGACCGTGAGCTCGTCGTGTCGCCAAACCGAGTTCGACACCACCAGGTTGAGCAGCTTGCGTTTCTCCTGCAGTTCTTGCGTAAGGAATAGCTGCTCCGCACGTTGTGCGAGTTCTAGGAGCCGAACGCCGTCATCGACATGTGCGTGATCCGCCGCGCGATGCCCTTCGATCTCGACCTGGACTCGGATGAGTTCCTCCCGTGCCCTCTCGGAGAGTCGCCGATGCTGCGCGGCGTCGATCAGTCCGTCGATCATGTCCGCGTAGAGGCGGTCAAGGCGGCGCTCAAGCCGGGACACGTTCTCTTGAAGCCGACCAACGGCCTCTTCACGGAAGCGCACGGCTCCCGCATGGCTGTCTCGAAGTCCTCCGACGACCCACGCGAGGACTTCCTCGTCGAAGCGAAGGGAAGCGAGTAGCTGGGCGAACTTCTCGTCGAGCTTTTCCTCGCGCGTGTAGGGCCCGGGGCAGCGACGGCGAGCTCGCGAGCAGTGGTAGTAGATGTACCGCTCCTTCTTTATCTCGGCCACCAGCATGCAGTCGCAGTGCCCGCACCGAATGAGTCCGGAGTAGGAAAACTCTCGCCTGCCCTTGGCGTGTTGGCCGGAGCTTCGGTCGAGGAGCCGACCTTGGGCCTTCTCCCACAGCTCGAGGCTGACCAATGGGTCGTGAATCCCCTCGACCAGGCGCTCCTTCCAGAGGAACTGACCGGCGTAGATGCGATTCGTGAGGATCTGGTGGATCCGTGAGCGCTGGACGCGCCGGCCACGAAACGACCGCAGCCCGGCTGCGAACGCCCAGTCCGCGAGTTGGGTGAGGGAAATCGATCCCGTGGCGTACTTCTCGAAGAGGCTGCGAACGAGAGGGCCTGTGGTCGAATCCGGAACGATCCGGTTCTTGCCGCGGGGCCCTCGCTCTGTTCGATAGCCCGTCGGGGCACGGCGAGGCCACATGCCTAGCGCCGCCTTCGCGTCTAGCCCTTTGGCTGACTCCTCGCGCAGGTTATCGACGAATTGCCTCGCGAGGAGCACCTGGAGCCCGTGCTGGAAGTTGCTCGCCGAGTTTTTGTCGTCGATGACTCGACTCTCCTTCACCAAGTGGATCCTGAGTCCGTCGACCTCGTCGAGCTTGGCGAAGTCGGGGATGTTCCGATAGAGGCGGTCGGTCTTCTCGACAAGGAGGTTGCGGATCGCAGGCCGCTGCTCGAGGAACTGGAGCATGGCCTTGAAGCGCTTGCGTCCAGCCTTCTTCGCGCTCTCCGCCTCAACGAACTCCTCGACGATCACGATCCCCTTGCCGGCGGCGTAGTCGCGCAAGAGCTTCAACTGAGCGGGAATGGAGAAGCCCTCATTCTCCTGAGTCCGAGAACTCACGCGAGCGTAGAGAACCGCTAGCTTCGAGCCCTCGGTCTTGGGCTTCGGCTTGGCTCGGCGACCTCCGCTCCGCCTGCTCACCCTGCCGCTGTCCACTCCGAGAGAACGGCGAAGTATCCTTCGAGGCTGGCCCTGATCTCGCGGAGGTCTTCAGGCGAGGGCTCTTCCCGATACCGACTCCGCCAAACACGATCTCCGGTCCCGGGAAGTTCCGAAGCGCAATTCTCGGCTCGAGGCGCTGGCTGGCCGAAGTCGAGGGCGGCTTCCCTGACGGCTTCCCAGCCGGTGTCGAGTGCGGGCCCGCGTGAGCCCATGCGCCTCACTCGCGAGTCAGCCCGAGGTGGTGGCCCAAAATCTAGCGCGACCTCCTCCACTAGCGCCCACGAATGCATGGCGGGACGATATCACAAGGCCCTGACATGATTGAGTTTACGAACTACGGGGGCGGCTTCCAATTGTCAGGCGAAAGTTCATGACCGGCAAGGCGAACCGGCGAGTTCCTTCCTCAGAAATCCCGTCAGGTTTGTTGCCCTGCCCCGAGGGTCCTCCGTGGCGAGATTCACGAAATCGCCGACGGGTGGACTCGCGCTGGCGCATGCCACTCGCGCTCCGCACCTCTGTTCCCATGACCTGCTCGGGCAGGGGCTTGGCTGGCCGAGGAGCGGGCAGCATCGCAACGCCGAAAGCGCGGCTGGACAGAAGTAGCCTTCGTGGCGTGGACGGACGGCGGTGGCAGAAGCCTGTGGTTAACTAGGCGGCCGTCCTGGGTCACGGGAGTTCGAGCGGCGCTGGTAGCTGCGCGCGGCAAGAGAAGAGGAACTATGGCGAAGCTGACACTCCAACAGCTCGAGCGGCACTTGCTTGGAGCCGCCGACATCCTTCGCGGCAAGATGGACGCCTCGGAGTTCAAGGAGTACATCTTCGGGATGCTCTTCCTAAAGCGCTGCTCCGATGTGTTCGAGGCCCGCCGCGAAGAGATCGTTGCCGAGCAATTGGACGTGAAGGAACGCAGCCAGCCGGAGGCCGAAAAGCGAGCCGAAACGCCCTCCTACTATCGCGACACCTTCTTCGTGCCCAAAACGGCGCGGTGGGACTGGATCCACAACGAGCTGCACGACAACGTCGGCGACGGGCTGAACAAGGCTCTGGGGGCGCTCGAGCAGGAGAACACCGGGCTCGAGGGTGTCCTCCATCACATCGACTTCACCCGCAAGGTCGGCAAGAGCAAGCTGCCCGACAAGAGACTGCAGGCGCTCATCCGGCACTTCAACACCTACAGACTACGGAGCGAGGACTTCGAGTTCCCCGACCTGCTTGGAGCTGCCTACGAATACATGATCGGCGAGTTCGCCGACTCGGCCGGAAAGAAGGGTCACCAAGAACGCTTCGGGCCCCACAGGTCGCGTCCAACTGCAGTACGACAGCGAGGCAGGCAGCTTCTCCTCAGGGGTTTCGTGAGGAACTCGAAGCTCGCGGTGCTCGGTTCGCCCGCGCCCGTGGCGCTCGCTCCGGACTGCCGAGACGAGGTGGGCCGAGGGGACGCTAAATCTGGGCCTATTGCTTCGGCTCCGGTGCGCAATCCTCCCCACCAGCGCAGACGTAAGCGCGACTCTTCCGCGTAGCTGTCCGGCACAAGGGCCGAGGAGCCTGATGGAGAATCTTGATTTGCAGACGGGAGTTCGGTGTCGGTGAGGCCGGATAGGACAGAACCGTGCAAGGTCAAACCCGATTCTCGGCGCTAGAGCCCTCCAAGAGGACCCCTAGGGAGCGCGAAGACTCCGTTCTTAGGCTCGCAAGTCGAAGGGATGGTCTGGTAGCGGGCGAAGTCGCCGACCTGTTCGGTGTTCATCACACAACGGCCTGGCGACTTCTTCAGCGGCTGGTCGCAGGCGGGAAGCTCCGACGGACGGAACGCCGACGTCGCCGACCTGAGGCATTCGAGAAACCAAGAGGTGCCGGCGGTTGGATCTACCGGAGACGCCATCGACGTTGCGCTTGCGGGGCGTCGAACCATGCCAACCTGCACGCGGGCCACTGGTGTCGCCGCCGCCAACAGTACTTGTTGTGGTGGCGCTAAGGGCCTCGGCCAACCGTCCTCCGGGAGACTGATCGCTTTCGCGGGGAGGTTGGTTTGGCCCTCCGACGGGCTGGCGGGCGACCTGGATGTCCGTGGCCTCCCGTAAGAAGAAGCTGGCCGCGCGTCAGGATTAGAGAGCGCGCGGCCAGCGAGGTTGCAATGCGCCCAGAGGGTACCACCGGGCTCGGACAGAGTCCCGTCATCGACCGTGTACGCCGAGCGGCCGCTGAAGACCCGTGGAACTTCTCAAGCCAGGAATGGCAGAAAGCCAACCCGAACCACATCCTGCTTGTCCCTCTTGGCTGGCGTGAGATCAGTTCGCCCGATCCCTGCCCGACGACGCGAAGGGATCAGGCTCTTGCCGCACTTCTTGCGGGGAGGGCCGAGGAGGTCGGCGCACGGAACGAGTGGCTCGCCAGGAAGGGTGCCAAGCACGCGTACTTCTCGGTTGGTGTAAGCCTGGTCCACGCGATCGCGTTGACTCGCTCCGGATATGCCGAATACGCGGCCTACCCCTGGGAGGGGCCCCTCAGCGAAGACGAGTGCAAGCAGGCCGCGTGTGTGCAGGAGGGGAGGCGCGTGAAGCACTCGTGCGTAGGGCTCGGCTGCCGCTACGCCGTCGCTGACTTCACCCGAGACGACGCCGGCCGCCTCCGCGGGGCAGCGGCTGAACTCGGGGCGACGGTGCTTGGTTGGCAGCTCCCTGGGCGAGTCCGGCTCGCCTTCCTCTTTGAGGAGCCCCTTTCCCGACGTAATGCGAACGCCTTCGTGCTCGCACTGGCTCGGAGAGCTGGGGTCAAGCCCCGGCCCCGGTCAATCCGCCCCTTCAAGGGCCGCTCGGTAGACGGAGGAACTGTTCCAATTCCCCAAGGTCCCTTGCTACGCCCCCTCGGGGCGACTGACGACTCCGACGACCCAGGCGAGGCGGCGGTGCTTGAGGCGGCTGGGGCGGCTCGGACACCGTCCGCGGTGGTGTGCGAGCTCTTGCCACCGAGGAAGGGGCGTAAGCGCATCCGTACTCGCGAACAGGTCACCGCGGCTGAGCACTCGGAGGGTACCCTCCTCTCAACTCACTCTGAGTACTCGCGAGGTACCCACCCCTCGACTCGTATAGATGGAAGGGGACGTACGGCCAGCAGGGCCTCACCAGTGCTTCGTACCCAGCCAGAAACCCTCGGCGACGCTCCGATGCGCCTGAGGCCGTCCTCCCCCCGCGTTGGCCGAGGAACTCCACCGAGCCCTGAGCTAGACGCCCAGGCTGAGGGGCTCGTGAGCAAGCTGCCTTGGGCAGCCGAGGGCAGCACTCGCGAGATGATGAACTGGCTCACGCGCGAGGCCCTCAGCGTCTACCCCGAGCCCTTCCGCACGTCCGGCAGGCGGCTGGCTGAGGCACTCGGGCTGAAGCCAGCCACCGCCGAGAAAGCCCTCCAGCGAGTGGTAAGGGGCGATCCGGAGTTCCTACTCCTTGAACGATCGTCCAGAGGCACTCTGGTCACTTGGGCTGGTGTGAGTCCTCCACCAACGAACATGGAGCCCACGGCCGAAGCGCAGGCTTGGTCCCTCTCGGCCCCAATCCCGCTTGAGTTAGCGGAGGATCCAATGGCGCTGTTGAGCCTGCTCAGGGGAGACGGGCAACCGTGCCCTGCTCCCACGCTCCCAGTCGCGTGGAACCCGGCGTTCGGGCCGTTCGTCGCCCTCCTAGAGCAAGACGGGGAGCGGCTCACCAGACGTTTCCTCGGCCGCCGAGTCGTTGGGCGAGCGGTTGGGCTCGACTATGGCTGCCCACCCGCCGAACTGATCGCGGAACTCGCCGACAACTCGGTCCTGGAGGTTCGGGGGCGCTCAAGGCATGGGTGCTGGCCTTCCTCTTTGATCTATCGAAAGTGCGGCGAAGCCTGGCGATTGCTGGGGAGCGTCGAGCCCCCTAGCCCATCGCCAAAGCCAGTGCGGCTGGACGGCCGGGGAACAGGTCGAGAATGGGACGGCTCCCCGAGTTGGACATGGGGAACGCAGAAGTCCCCTTAGCCGGTGCGCCGCACACGATCATGTCACCTTCTGCAAGAACCAAAAGAGGACCAGAGTGGGCGACGTCTTCTCCGCTGCCGGAACGCCAGGCCGCTGCACGACTAGCCCAGGAAGGCTAGAAGAGTCCTAAAGCGCACACACGGGTCCATTGGGCTCTTGCCAGCGCACGGACCCGCGTTGCATGAGGGCGGGAGGCGGCACTTCGATCACGCCGACGTGGGAGTCAACCGAGGGGCTCCGCGGGACCTACGCCGAGCCGCTCGCCTCTGTCTGACCATAGGTCACAGACCCTGCCTCCCGCATCGTCATTTTCGGAACGGACTGGACGCGCGCCACCGTGAGCTGAGCGACAGCGTCACCTGGGGTAAGGACGAAGTCAAAAGGGCCTAGGTTTGCGATCTCCAGAGTCACGGTGCCTTTCCAACTCGTGTGGATAGTGGGCGCGGTGAGGTGGACGACCAACCCAGTTCGGGCCTTCATGCTCTTGGAGTTGACGAAACAAATGAGAGACGCCCCCTCCTCGGGAGTCCCAACCTTCTCGTGAGTCTGCCAGAGCAGGAAACCCCGAGGTTGGACGACGACCTCTACACCGTTGCGAAGGAACACAGGCTGCTCGGCCTTGTCCTTCCTTGCATCAAATTCTGGGATAGGCACCAGCCAGTCGTCGCCGAACGCGCGCGACCTTGATGTTCCAAGGCGGAGTTCAGGCCCAGCCAATCCCTGGCCCTCGCAGGTTCGCCTATAACGCTCGATGTCCCACACTTTTGCTGTCCCAAGCGCTCCGAGGTGCAGGTCGATGGAGGTAGGGTCAATCGAGTTGGGGCGAGGATCACAGATCAATTCTCCCCTTTCGATGGCTGCCTGAAGATCACCGTCCGAGAGATACATCAGCGGGGCTTCAAAAGGTCATTCTTCACCTTGACCACCCCGTCCAACGGAACGGAAATGGTGGTGATATCAGTTGCTTCAGAGAGCACGCGAGCAGCAAGCCAGTGTCCGTCCTCGAAATACTGCATGGGAGCAACGTCCTCAAAGACCCCGCCGCCCACCTGTTCGATCTCGAACCGGTTCTCCTCCGGGAAAGCCTTGGCTGGCGTAACTGCCTTGCACTTCACGTAGACCTTCTGGACAGCCATTCCTACTCCTCTTTCGTAGACTCGCCAACGGTATAAATGGGGTAGGACAGCCCAGATGTCCTTTCCCTCGAAGTGTTTAGTGAGGCCCCGGCGAAGGACCGACGCACAGGAAGCGCGGCTGTAGACTGGCTCTCGCAGGAGGGGCTGATGACACCGCGCGAACACCGTGTTCTTGTCTGGATCGTGGCGGAAACTCAGGTTGCTGGGGCACCAGTCGACGTTTCCCGAACCGCAATCAACTCGGTCTCGCTTACAGCCCAGGAGCTTCAAGACTCGCTTGAGCGTCTCCACGTGCTGAAGCTCATCCTCCCAAAAAGCCTGGCGACCTAGTCAACGGAGTGCTCTGGCTGGCGGTTGGAGCCTCGCCACTCGGCCACAACTTCGTGAACGCGACAACCGTTCGCATCAGAGGGTTCACGGCCGGCACCTATCCACCAAAGCCCAACTACGTCTACTCGGTCTTTCTCCACGGAACCGGGGCCAATTGGAGTTCGTTCATTGCTGCCAGGCTCGTAGAGGATGGCCCAGCGGTCAGCATGCCGGATCGCGGACCGTTCAACGGCCTTTCGCACTCTGACGCCATCGCTGCAGCCGTGGCATCAGTCTCAGCGGTTCACCCAAGTCTCGATCTTGACGTCTACTGATGGCGAAATGGAGCGACTCCTCCTGGTCCCGGCTTCCTGAGCCCAAGCTTCTCGAGGGGGATCAGTTCACCCAACCCCTGCCCTACGACACGGAGGGATGGGGCTTGCAAGAGGATTTGAGGCTGGCTCGAATCGAAGCCTTCGGGTCCCGGCTCTTGGTCACCCGCGCCTCGCAAACCGTGACGCTGAGGGCTCAGGAGGCCAGCGGCAGACCTCGGAGGGCATGCAGGACAGCTTGAACCTCAAGGGACGGCGAGAGCAGCAGAGTTCGAAGACCGTCCAACTCTTCCAGCTCTATCAAAGTCCGCCCCGGGGAATTCAGAGACCCCGGGGCGGCATTTTTATTTAGGGGGAGAGAGCTCCCCGTCCCTTCGCTCGTTCCTCGCTACGGAACTCCCCTCCTGGGGTTTCACCCCAAGGGGGGGGACTTCGTCCCCCCTTGGGCCCCCCTGATTTGTGTGGGATCGGGGGGGACTTCGTCCCC
>JAESQQ010000559.1 GCA_016765095.1 Planctomycetota bacterium
GGACCGCCGCCACGAGGCCCGTCACGCGCGCCGCCCGGCCGTGGTCGGCCAGCCCCTCGACCAAGGCTCCGACTCGATTCGCCTGGCGGGGCAGCAGAGCCTGGTGGGGAAGTCCTGCCTCGGCAAGCGCGGCCTGGGCCGAGGCGTCGCCGAGAGCCGCGAGGAGTTCAAGCCCTCCTGCGCCGATAACCCCATGGCGCCGGAGGCGGAGCAGCCGGGTGACCTCGTCGAGGTCACCTCCTCCGAAGGCCCGCACCTCCTCGCGAAGTTGGCTGTCACGCATGGGTCCTCCGAATGAGCCAGGCGAAGTGCGCTGGGCAGACCGAGCCTCCGCCTCGCCAGCCCCCGCGAACGCACCTCGGCCTGTTGCCTAGCCGACCCAGGTCTCGCAAAGCGAGACGATCCTGCGGGCCAACTCCACAGCGCCTGTGGCCGCCTCGCCAGCGCCCTCGTCTTCGCAGAACCACTCGCTGGGGCAAGCTCCTCCAATCGCGGCGATTCCCCAGGTGTCTTCGAAGGTGACTCCGGCCCGACCCGCGAGCTCTGCGGCCTTGGGAAAGCGATCCGCGAGGCCCTTGAGAAGTGGCTCGACGGGCCCGTAGCGACGTTCGCTGAGCCACCGGCTGGGTGGATCGGCGGGCAGGGACCAGCGCAAGCGCTCGTAGACGGCGCTCAGTGCGCTGACCACAGCTGACCAGGCACCCTCGAAAGCGATCAAGCCACCGCCGCAAGCGAGGTCCTCTTCGGCCTCAGCCAGTCTCGCCAGGCTCGCCGCGAGCGGCCCCTCGCCTGGCTCAGGAGTCGGGTTAGCGGGTCCGCCCCAGTCGAGAGCGGGCCAAAGCCCGACTGCGGTCAGCTCGCTGATCGCGACGTCGAATTCGCTCAAGACCTCTCCGACCGCGAGCTCTTGGGCCAGCAGCCGCGAACCTTGAGCCACCTCGACCCGGGCCTTGGTCGGAAGAGCTGGTGAGTCTTGGACCCACTCCCCGTCCTCGAGGTGAAAGAAGGGGCCCTTGAGCCCGGTCAGTTCAAGGAAGGTCACGCGGAGCGGCGGAAGGTCGGGGCACTCCATGCCGAGGTCCCAGTAGAGCTCGTCGCCACTCGCGAATCGAGAACTGCACAGGCCTTTGGGGTGAGGGTCGATCGAGGTCGGGAGCGGAGGATCGGGTCGTGGTGCGCGTCCTAGACGCCTGGCGCGCGTACGCGGCTGCCCGGAGCCAGTGGATCGACTGAAGCACAGCGGCTGCGAGTTAGCGGCGGGCCTCGCCCTTCTTCTCACCTGCCTTCGAAGGCAGCTTGTGTCCCGGTGGTTTCCCTGGGGCTGGAAGAGCGGGGGTCGTTCTAGCTGTTACGCGGCCAGCTAATCAAGGGCTGACAGTTGGTCGCACCCCAGGCGAGTCTATCGTCGCCTCTTCCGCCCCGCACAAATGTAAATAAGCACTTTGTTCCCTTTCGGCCACTGGCCGCGGCCATCTTCTACCTCATTGAGGCTGACGCACAGTCGCCTGCCTTTGCCCTTAGCCCACTTGATCATTTCCCCTTCCCAGTCCTCGTCCTGCGCCTGCTTCTTAGACAGGGTGATCACGGGGCAGATGAAATTTGCGCCCTTTCCTCGGCTGGTACTTTCCGGGTTCTTGTGGCTGGACAGACGGCTTCGCAGCCCACTTGCGTCGGGAGTCGTCCGCCCAATATAGACCCTGTGATTGCTGGCCCTGTGGACCAAGACGGCCAAGATCCGCAGGGCGCTGGAGTATCTTGCGCAGTGCTTGACCTTTCGGAGCACTGCATTAGCGGTTTCGTCCCATTGTCCACCATGGGCGAGCAAGTCCTTGTGGAGAAAGCGGGTCCTCTTGGCAAAAGCCCTGAGCTGCTCCTTTCGGGCCTTCGCTCGATCAAGGTTCAGCTTCGGGGCAGTTGCGTTGGTCGGTAGCTTTACGTCAGGGTAGTTGGCCTTCTTTTTGGTGGCCTTCTTTTTGGTGGCCTTCTTTTTGGTGGCCTTCTTCTTGGCAGCCTTCTTCTTGGCAGCTGCCTTGGGGTTTCGCCTCCATGCTGCCGCCGACGGCCAGCCCTTCTTCTTCTGGGGGCACGTGTCCTTCGTGTGGTGGCCGATCTTCTCGCAATACCCGCACCGGATTCCGTATGTGGCCATTTGACCTCCCAAGCGTCCCTCGCAGGATCTTATCAGCCCGGAACGGTGGAGGCCCCCTGCGAGAATCTCCACCGTCAGGCCTACCGCCCGCTATGCGGTATTGGGCAAGACTGTGAGCAGGCGCACGGAATACGCACACGGATTTCTCGTCCACGTTCTACGCGGATGAGAGCGACAGGAATCGTTGGTCTAGGTCGGGGATCGCTTCCCAGACGTCACTCCAGTCCGTACGCCCAGATCTTGTTGGAGGGACGGGAAAGGCGGAAGCTGTTGCGACACCGGTTTGCCGCTCTAGGAATACTTCGGACACCAGATATGGGTGTCGGTCCGGGGAGAGGGCCGAATCTGACACCCTGGCCCCACCGCTACTTGCTCGCGCGGGCGGCGCTCGCTGCCCACTCGCGAAGGGGCCCCTAAAGGCTATCTGGCCGGGTCCTTCCTATAAGTAGATAAGGTAAGTCGCGATTAGTTGACCTGCCGAACCGACGCGCTGAGTCGCGCGGAGTCTTCGGTTCGGGGCCAGCCCAGGATGTTCTCCTGACCCTGAGGCGCTAGCGGCGTCGGCGTTCGAACTCCCAAGAACGGCGCACCAATCACCCGGTCGTTCGCGAGTGAGTCGGACGACACACGCGGCGCGGGCGAGCCTTGAAGGGGCTCGGAGCGGCTGAAGCGCCCGCTCCACCACTCCACCCAGAGTCTCCCTCCACTTCTTCCACCCCTGCCTTCGGTCGGAGGCCTTGCACAGGTAGCGGACTGGTGCTAACTTAATGTGCGTTGCCATTCGAAGGAGTTCCCTGTGTTTGCCCGCGTCGATCGAAAAACCGCCGAGACCACCCGCGTTCGCTGCGGGTGTGAGGGGCACCGTGTCCGCACCTCGTGCCGTCCTCGGCTCGTCGTCAGCGAGTGGGGCGAGAAGGGGGCTCGGCAGACAACGCGATTACGGCTGCGTATGTATCGGAGTTGCTGTTTCGCGAGCTTCGCGGGGCAGAAGGCCTTCTGGGACGACGTGGTGGAGGAGATGGGCAAGCTCCCCGGCGGGCTCGATCGCCGGGAACTGACTATTCGGATCGCGGAGAAGGTCAGCCGAGACCTTGGGCCTGTCGAGCGCGTGACGGACCTCGCCCATGACGACTCGAGGAGGCTCTTGGCGCGCTGGGTCGACGACGACGGCGTTGAGTGGGCTCGCTATCTCTCTGGTCCAGACATGTCGCGATTGAGCTATTTTCCACCCGAGATCGGGAAGAACCTGCGCAGCGCGCTTCGGGTAGAGCACATCGCCAAGGGAGTCGCCGAGGACGGCTCGCTCGACGAGGAGACCTGGGAGTTTCACGCCCATCAGTTAGGGGGCTTGGGCCGCTCGGAGGATCTGAGCGAAGCCCAATCCGCCGAACTCAGCCGACTCTCCGAAGCGTCCTTTCAGACCTCGAGGCGGGTTGCCCGGAGAGTGGCGGAGAGGGCGCGCTTGGCGGCGCTGGAGGCGCGTCAGCCTCGGCCCAAGCATGTTCCCGCCGTCGACCTCGCGAGCGCTCGCGCGCGCGTCCGGCGCTTCGTCGCGCAGGCCAAGGGACGGAACGATAGGCGTTTGGTGGAAGGGGCCCAGGAGTTCTTCCGGGCCTGGCCCGTTGGGCGTAAGCGGTCTCTCTCGCGGGGGCTTCTCGAGTTCGTGGCGCGGCTCAGGCCTGAACGTCTGCTGGTCGTCAGCAGCTACCTCAAGGGCCGGACCCAGGTTGAGGCTGGGCGACGCGCCTTTGCTTCTGCCTCGGTGGAGACAGCCCAGCGTGCTGCCTCGCGTCACCTACGTGGCTTTCGACTCGACTTGCGCAGGGCGCTCGCCCTGCCGGAGGCAGCATGACCGCAGACAGCAGCGATACTCCCGGGATGGAGCAGTTCGAGTGGCCCCTAGGCCACGAGGCGATTGGACGCGCGTTCGAGCAACTGGGCCCGCACATGAAGCGCCTCCTGATTCGAGCCTGGAGCATTACTCCCTGGAGTTCAGCGGCGAGGCTCGCGGTTGTGGCCAAGCTACACGGGGTCCCAAGTCGAACGCGGGAGGCGATCGCACACAGGACGCTGGCGCTCTTCAACCCGGAACCGACGCCGGCCTATGCGAGTCAGTTCGTGACGATTGGGGACCTCGACTCGACGCGCTTCACGCAGACCTTCGAGCGAGTCCGGCTGCTGGTCGCGCCCCCTTCACAGTCAGCGCGAGACTTCGAGCGCTCGTCGCCACCTGCGTCGCCGACCGCCTGGCCCGCGCCCAAGACCGAGGAGGCGGCGCTTCGTCAAGCGGCGGTCGCCTACTTCGGCCGCAGCAAGCCCTTCAAGCTCGAGGAGGTCGCTGACTACTTCGGCGTCTCGAAGCGCGTGGTGTCGAGGTGGCGCAAGGACCTCGGTCTCCGCATCTTCGTCCGCGGCGGCGTGATCCGGATCTCCGTCGAGGATGTCTATAAGCTCGTGACCTCGAGCACTGTTTGATCTCAGCTCGGTGGAGCTACGTCCTCCTGGGTCAGATTCCAGCGATTGGCGTGGCGCGAGTCCAGCTCGCCCCTCGGGATCGCATGGAAGTAGTACTTCTCGAGCGTCCGAATCGAGATCCCCATCTCCTTCGCCACGACCGCCGGTGGTGTCCCCGCCCGGAGGTTCGCGCAGGCGAAGCTGTGGCGGAGGACGTAAAAGGGCTGAATCCCCTTCTCGTAAAGGCCGGCCGCCTTGGTGATCCGGGCCAGGCGCCCGCTTAGCGCCGTCCCCAAGTCCAGCCGGCTCATGTCAGCCCCCCGCTTGCCCTTCCGCTTCAGACGCTTACGGACCGCGGTGTCCGAAACCCCCAGCTCTCTTGCGACCGCCGTGTAGCTCTGAGCCTTTATGCGGCGCCTGAGTTCGTCGTCGCTTGGCCAGGGGACCTTGGTGACCTGGCCGGCCGGGGCGAGGCAGAAGCCGCTCTCTCGCCGCCGAGCGCGGAAGTGGTCGACGAGCGCGGGGTGCATGTCCACCCGAGAGATCTCTACGCCCTTGCCCCGGGTCTTTCGGCGCGGGACCGAGACGTAGAGGCCGTCCCAGTGCCAGTGCTCCCAGCGAAGGTGGGTCGCGTCCTGAGGCCGAGCTCCCAGGTATCGGCCGAGGTAGATGGCGTCGAGGGCGAAGGGATCCGTCTGGGCGGCCTCGACGAGTCGGTCAAACTCCTCGTCGGTGTAGGACTTCCGAAACCCGTCGTGAGGCGCCTCGTCCCCCTCGCGCCAGAACACGATCCCCTGGGCCGGGTTCGGGCCCTTGAGATACTTCTCCTTGATCGCCCAGGTGTAGAGCTTGGAGATCGGGCATAGCCGGCGCTGCTTGGTCTCCTTCTTGCCGCCCTGCGCGCGCACGAAGTCGGCGATCTCGTCCCCGGAGATCCTGGCGAGCTGACGGTGCTCGCCGAACTTCAGGTGGAAGGCGTTGAGGACCGGGCGCGTCATGCCCTTGAGGGTCGTGGACGCGAGGGGGGGCATCCAGCGGTTCCCCTTCTCGCAGTCCTCAAGGTGCAGGCGGATCGCTTCACCGAGGCAAAGTGTCTCGTTGAGACTTTCCATGAGCCGCGCGTCTTCTTCGACGGTCGTGACCCAGCCGTCGTCGACCTGACCGTTGGAGAACAGGAACCGACGCGCCCACTCGAGGAAGGTCTTCTTCTCGTTCCGGCTGGCGTAGTAGGGGCTCGTCTCGACGGCCGTTTGCTCCATGTGGGGAAATCGGTAGCGGAGGCGAAATTTGTCTCGGTTGACCTGGTAGTGAGCGGATCCAGGGAAGCCCTTGAAGGGAAGTTTCGGCATGAGAGCACCTCGCGTGCCGTCCCCCAACGGCCCCAATATGTTCCCAAAATTGTTCCCAGAGAGCTTCTAAGGACTTATGGCAACCAAAAACAAAGCGCCGAAACCCTTACGGCTTCGGCGCTTATCACGTTGGAGATAAGGGGACTCGAACCCCTGACCTATACGTTGCGAACGTATCGCTCTCCCAACTGAGCTATATCCCCTGGGTGAGGGCGAATTGTAGGCCGTGGCGGAGGACGATCAACCCCCGGGCCAAGGCCAGATCGCTACCCCATGTTCACGAGGATCCGGGTGGATCCGATCACGACCAGGTCCCCCGACTTCAACGGGTGTCGCGAGACCTTCTGGTTGTTCAGGAACACCCCGTTCCGACTCCCAGCGTCGATCACCATGAGCTGCGGGCCCTCGAAGGTGATCGAAGCGTGGTGTCCCGAGACACCCGGATCGTTGAGCGGAATCGTGCAGGTCGGCGCCCGCCCGATCGAAACCGCCCCCTGGCTCGGCACCGAGACCTGCGTCCCCTTGTCGTTCCCGTCGATCACCTGGAGCATTGCGCTCGATCCCTGCGGGAGAGCCTGGGGCGACGGGACCGCATAGGCCTGATTGGCGGCGTTGGCCGAGTTTATGTTCAGCGTCCCACCCGGATCGAAGGTCGCCGGCGCTGGCGCTGGCATGGGCATGGGCGGAACGGGGAGCGGAGCAGGAGCCGGCAGCGGGAGCGGTGCGGGCGCTGGCGCTTGGTGTCCCGCGGCAGGCACAGGCGGAGCGGCTGTGGGCGCGGCGCCACCACCCTTCCCCTTCGCCTTCACGAAGGCGAGCCCCATGAGCAGCACCCCGATCATGCTCGCGAGGAGGAACACCACGAACCCGACCGTCTTGAGCCCCGTCTCAGGCTTGCTCAGCACGATCAGCGGCAGCCCGCCCCCGAGCGCGACAATGTCCGCCGCGAAACCCGCCAAGAAGAGCGGCGAGAAGAGCAACTCCGAGACGTTGAGCGGCTGACCCGGCGCAGCAGCGACAGGCACGGCCCCGGCAGGAGTCGGCGCGGCCGGGACCGAAGCGACGGCCGGGATCGGTGGACTGGGTGCCGTGATCGCAGCGGCGGAGCCGCCGGCCTCGGGCAGCCCAGCCAGGGCGTGCTCGAACTCCGTCGCGCTCGCGTAGCGCTGCTTGGGGTCCTTCGCCATGGCCTTGAGAATGATCGCCTCGAGCTGAGTCGAAATCCCCGGATAGTGCTGCCTGGGGGGAATCGGATCCTCTTTGGCGATTTTGACGACCAGCTTCCGCTCCTCCTCGTCGTAGAAGGGCAGGTGGCTCGTGACACACTCGTAGAGCGTCACCCCAAGGCTGTAAACGTCGGACGCAGCGGTCAGCGGCTTGCCGAGGAGCTGCTCCTTCGACATGTAAATCACGGTGCCGAGCGTCATGCCCTGCTGGGTCAGGCGCTGGGCGTCGACGAGCTTGGCCGTCCCGAAGTCGAGGAGCTTGGTGGTTCCCGCGGGGTGGACAATGATATTGCTCGGCTTGATGTCGCGGTGAATGATCCCCTGCTCGTGGGCGTAGTTAAGGCCGCGACACGCCTCCATGAACCAGGGCAAGCACTGAGGAGGGGGTATCAAACCCATGCGCTCGAGCTTGTGCTCGAGGTCCTCGCCCTCCGCATACTCCATGATGATGTAGCAACCATCGGTGTCGGATATGAAGTTGAGGAGCCCAATGATATTGGGGTGGTTGAGGCGCGCTAGAGCTTGTGCCTCGCGGACGAAGCGGTCCTTGGCGGCCTGGTTCCCCAGGAGCGAGGGGTGGAGCGACTTGACCGCTACCAGCTGACCGAGCGTGGCGTGCTCAGCCTTGTAGACCAAGCCCATGCCCCCCTCGCCCAGCTTGGAGAGGATGTTGTAGTCACCAATCTGGCGGCCGATCATTGACCGCCTCCCGTGAGCTCAGCCACGCTGGCGGCAGCCTCGAACTTGGCCCGGGCCTCCTCGAATCGACCCGCGGCGAAGGCCGACTTGCCCTCGTCATTGAGGCGCGCGGCGCGGTCCTTGAGCTTGCCGGCGGTCGCGCTGGTGAGCGCTCCTTGGGCGGCCTGCTGGGCCCGGGTGGCCGCGCCCTTGGTCGCGCTGCCGTTGGCGACGAACACCCCGCCGGCGCCGATCGCGAGGCCAATGACTAGCCCGAGGCCGACCAAGAGGGCCGGCTTGGGGCCGCTGGCTTCGGGAGGAGTCGTTTGGCCGCTGAGCTTGGGGACCGGCATGGCCGGCTTGGTGACGGGCATGCCCGCGTCGGGGCTCTTGTCGGGGCTCGCGACGCTGGGGAGCCCCCGGAGCGGGGTCTTTGGGGGGCCGGCGACCGCAGCCGCCTTCTCCGCAGCCTCGCTGCGGGCCTTCTCGATCGAAGCCTTGACCTCGTCCTCGTCGAAGCTCTGGGTTACGGTTCCTTCGGGCGTCGAGTCCGTGGTGGACGTCTCGGTCGCGACGACGCGGAGGAGCTGGACCGTGCTGTTGTCGTGCCCGCCAGCAGCGTTGGCGCCGTCGATCATTTCCTCGCAGATCCCACGCAGGGACTTTCCGCTCTTCTCGCCCTTGGTGTAGATCTCGAGCATTTCGTCGTTGCTGATCAGGCCCGAGAGACCGTCCGAGCAAATCAGGAACGTGTCGCCCTTCGCGATCGGAATGTGGCTGACGTCGACCTCGACCTCCGGCTTAACCCCCAGCGAACGCAAGATCACGTTCTTGTCGGGGTGGTTCTCCATTTCGCTCTCTTCGAGCAATCCTTCGTCGACGAGCTGCTGGACCAAGGAGTGATCCTTGGTCATTTGCTTCATTTGTCCGCCCCGGATCAAGTAGGCGCGGCTGTCGCCAACTTGTCCGAAGTAGACCATTCCTCGTCGCTGCACGAGGGCCGTGACCGTGGTCCCCATGCCGGCCAGCTCCTTGAGCCGAACACCCTCCGAGTAAACGGTGTGGTTGGCGGACTCGATCGAGGCCCGCAAGGCCTCCGACACGTTGTCCTGGGTCGCGCCCTTGTAGGAGTCAATGATCGCCTCGACCGCCATGCGGCTCGCGATCTCGCCTCCGGAGTGGCCGCCCATACCGTCGCAGACCACGGCCAGACGACCTCGGAGATCGAACTCCCGGTCGTCGTCAGACTCCCAGTAGCCGAAGAAATCCTGGTTCTCGGTCCGGGTCATTCCCACGTGGGAGTGTTGGCCCAGCTCCACGTCTTCGCGGATCTTCATGGTGCTCGCTACTTCGCCAGGGCTCTTGTTAGAGGCACTTGAACTTCATGCGAGTCTGACCAAAGACCACCGTGTCGTTGTCGACCAGCTCTTCGCGGGCGATCGGCTCCTCGGAGTCGTTGAGGAACGTCCCGTTGCTCGAGTCTAGGTCGGTCAGAATGAAGATTCGCTCTCCGTCCTTCTCAACGAGCTTGATCGTGGCGTGGTTGCTCGAAATGTAGTCTGTGACCAGCACGACGTCGTTGGTCGAGGCGGAGCCGATCGTGGTCTTGCCGGCCCGGATCCTGAAGTCCTCACCCTTGTACTTGCCCGAGATCGCGACCAGCCAGCCAGCGACCGGAGCCTTCTTGTCCTCGAAGATCATTCGAGTCTTCTTGGCGTCCGCCATGCCGCCGGGGGAGGGGGCTGGCGTCGGAGTGGGCATGGGCATGGGCGCGGGCGCCGGAGCCGGGATCGGCGCCGGGACGTTCATGCGGGTCTTGGGGATCTCGCGGTTCATAGTGCCTCGCGGGGTGGAGAGCTATCAGCTCGAGCAAGCGCCTGGGGGCGCTAGAGACACTTGAACTTCATGCGGGTCTGGCCAAAGGTCACGGTGTCGTTGTCGACGAGCTCCTCGCGAGCGATCGGCTCCTCGGAGTCGTTGAGGAACGTCCCGTTGCTGGAGTCGAGGTCGGTCAGAATGAAGATCCGCTCCCCGTCCTTCTCGACGAACTTGATCGTGGCGTGGGCGCTGGAGATGTAGTCCTCCACCATGACGACCGTGTTGGTCGGCGCAGAGCCGATCGTGGTCTTGCCCTCGCGGATCTTGAAGTCCTCGCCCTTGTATTTGCCGTTGAGCGCGACCAGCCAGCCCGTGACGGGCATTTTCTTGTCCTCGAAGACCATGCGGGTCTTCTTGGCGTCCGCCATGGGGCGAGCCGAGGGCGCCGCCGTCGGGGTCGGCATGGGCATGGGCATGGGAGCTGGTGCGGGCGCGGGCGCCGCGACAGGAACCGCCATGCGTGTGGCCGGTATCGCGTGACCCCCTGGAGGCGGTGGGGCCGGCATGGCACCCCCGCCCGTCTTGGGGCAGTACGGGCAGGTCTCCCAACTTGCCTCCATGATGTGGCCGTTGTGGCAGAGCTTGGTCTGTCCCATGGCTCCCTCCCGAGTTCCGGGCCCACTATCGCTGGCGTCTACGTGCTCCGCAAGGGCGGCGCAGGCCCCAGACCCGCTCGCGAGGCCCAAAAAGACCGCGCGGGCGGTCGCCCCCCGGCGACCGCCCGTGCGGCTTCTGCTTGTTCGCCCAGGGGAGGGGATGCCTCGCCCAAGCGGTGTCGTATGTCTAGGAGTGGATTACTGGCCCGAGAGCGCGCCCACGAGGCCTTGGTTGCCCAGGTTGAGGGTCGTCATGCGCACGTAGCCGTAGGAGCCGTCCGCCGCGCGAACGATCGCCGAGCGGCCAGAAGAGCTGACGTAGCTCAGAGTGACTTCGGTTCCAGCCGGGAAGTCCCGTCGGAGGGGCCGCCGGAGCGTGACCTGGGTTGCGAGGGTCGCCTTCATGCGCCTGGGGAACACTGCGAAGGGCGTCCCGTCGGTGTCGGCGAACAGGAAGCCTTCGAGGGAGACCGTGCCCTTGATCGAGCTCAGGCCGCGCGTGAAGGGGCCGTGCACCGCCAAGCTCTGCCCGCTGATCACGAGCTCGTCACCGGAGAGGGTCGCGCTCATGGTTTTGTATTCGGGGGAGAGGACCTCGTCGATCTTGATCGTGTCGCCCGTGATCTCGCCCATGACGCGCACGTCGAGGCCCGAGCGGGCCAGGGGGCGCAGCTCGCGAGCCGTGGCGGAGGGGGTCACCCGGAGGCGCTTGCCGTCCACCTTGAGGTAGACCCGGCTTCCGGTCCGCTCGACTTGGCCCGTGATCGAGCCGTCGTTGACGGGCGCGTCGAGGGGGAGCGGCGTCCGGCCGGCCCGAACGTTGGCTTCCATTTTTGCCCAGTTGCTCGGCGCTGACCAATCCGACCCGCGGAAGGGGACGTCCTTGAGTTGACTCTGCTTGTAGAGCGGGTGATTCAGGACGTCGTCGAAGGACTCGGCGCGAGCCTGGATCTCGTGGGGGAGAATGAAGAACGGGATCAGGACCTCGTATTCGCCCGAGAGGCCGTTGTAGTTAAAGATGCAGCGCTCCGGCGCGATCTTGATGATGTAGTAGGGAGGGCCGAAGGCGTAGAGGGGACGGGTCGAGGCTGAGATCAAGACGCTCTTGACGCTGTTCGCGCTCGTGCCGAGCCCGCCGCCCTTGTGGTGGGCAATGATCTTGTCGAGCTCGCGGAGCGTCTCGCCGTCGCCGCCCATGAGATCGGTCGCCTCGCGGAAATACTTGTCGTAGTAGGGGAGCCGCTTGTCCCACTTGCTGCGCAGGTGACGGATCCGGTTGGGGAGCATGAGACGCGGGCCACCTGAGGGATAGGTGTCGGTCCACATTTTGGAGTGCCCGTCCTTCCGCTTGCGGCCGAGGTCGTTGGGCATTTGGAACAGGCGGTCGTTCTTGGCCCCGCGGACGAGAATGATCTCCGAGCCCGCGACCTTGGCCCGAGCCCCTCGCTTGAGGTAGTCGATCTGCATGCGCAGGTAGGACCTGAGCTTGGCGTCGGACTTGTCGAAGGCCAAGTAGGGCTCGATCTTGTCGCCGACTTCGCTGTAGCGGCCCGCCTCGACGAGCTTCTTCCAGTCCAAGTCCTGAGCGCTGGCCGTCGTCGCGAGCGCGAGCAAGGCGCCAAGCAGCAGCAGAGGGGTGCGAGTGGTCAAGTTCGTCTCCTGGCAGACAGCACGAGGCGGTCGGTTCCAGTGGTTTCCTGGCCCTAGCGCACGTGGCCGGCCATTACCTAAGCCTCGCATGCGACGGCTGTGAAACGGAATTGGGTTCATGATTTGAAACGGTTCACCCAGCTTCGGGACGCATTTTCTGACCACTGCTGGGGTTAGCTCAGGGCTTCAGCGAGTGACTTGGGCCGGCCGATAGAGCGAAAGTCCCGGAGGCCCCATGACCGTCGCACCCACCACCGCACGCGCTTTGATCCTGACCGTGGGTCGGATGACCTACGAGGCCACAGCCGGCGAGACCTTTCGAATCGGGCGTCACCGGACCAACCAGCTCGTGTTCAACGACAAGGAGACCTCCCGCTTTCACGCCGTGATCGAGTGGCGCGACGGCGTGCCCATGATCCGGGACCTCGCGAGCCTCAACGGGACGTTTGTGGGCGGCCTGCGAATCCACGAGCCGACCGCCCTCCGAGCTGGCCACCGCGTGCTCCTCGGCAACCTCCGCGTGGACGTCGAGGTCCTCGAAGACGTCGAGGAGGCGCCCGCCCTCCTCGCCGACGAGACCGGCGAGATCCGGTTTTTCACCGAGTGGGAGGAGAGTGAGCTCTCGGGGATCTTCGCCCAGCAAGTGACCTTTCACCGCCTCCTCCTCGACCTCGAGGAGAACGGCCGGACCGGGACCCTGACCGTCAACTTCGGCCTCCGGACCGGCGAGCTGACGTTCCTCATGGGCTCGATCGGCAACGCTCGCCACCTTCACTTCACGAACCGGGCCGCCTTGGCGCGGATCCTCGCCGCGCGCTCCGGGAGCTATCGCTTCCGTCCGACCTTCGAGCTCCAAGAAGCCGAGATCGACGTCAAGCCGAGCACGCTCCTCCGCCGCGCCCAGGCTGGGACCCGCAAGCACCAGCGCCGCTGCGCCTAATGCGCCTCGCGCTCGAGCGCTAAGTGGGCAGCCAACGCCTCGGGCGCCTTCAAGATCGCGCCTGGCAGGTCCTCAACGGCAGCAAGATCCGCACCCGAACGGCAGTCGTCCTCAACTGGCTGCTCGTGATCCTGGTCTTCACGAACGTGATCGCGGTCACGCTCGAGACGGTCCCCTCGCTCGCGACGCGCTTTGAGACGCTGTTTTGGACCTTCGAGGTCGTGAGCGTCGTCCTGTTCACTTTCGAATACTTCGTCCGCCTGTGGTGCGTCCCCGCAGGGGTCCGCGTGTTGCAGAAGCGCCTCGGCGAGGCGATCCCGCTCGGGGCCGCAGCGGAGGCCGAGGTCCGAGAACTGCTCGAGGCGGAGCCTCCCTCGCGGCTGAGGTGGGCCCTCTCGCCCATGGCCCTGATCGACTTGGTCGCGATCCTGCCGAGCTTGTTCCCCGCCTTGCTCGTGCTCGACATGCGCTTCCTGCGCGCCCTGCGCTTGCTCCGCTTCTTCCGGCTCCTCAAGGTCGCGCGCTACACCCGCTCGCTCAACCGCTTCCGCCAAGTCCTCCGCGACAAGCGCGAGGAGCTCCTGCTGAGCTTCTTCGTGATGATGATCTGCCTCCTGCTCGCGAGCAGCTTGATGTACTACATTGAGCGCGGCGGCCCTGCGGGGAAGAACTTCGATAGCATTCCCGCCGCCATGTGGTGGGCAGTCGCGGCGCTGAGCACCGTCGGCTACGGCGACGTCTACCCCGTGACTCCCCTCGGGCGCTTCTTGGGTGCTGTGATCGCCATGGTCGGGATCGGCCTGTTTGGCCTCCCGGCGGGGATCCTGGCCTCGGGCTTCATGGAGGGACTAGACAAGAAGGGGACTCAGGAGGCACCGGGCGAGTCGCCTTCGGTCGGGCCCGCCTCGCCTGCGCCTCCACCCGCAGCCGGTTCGGTGTCCTGTCCCCATTGCGGCGGCGGCCTCGCGCTCCAGTTGGCGATCCCCGGGTCTCCCCCGGCTGCGTCAGGCTCGCTCTAGGCGGACTCCTCTGGTCTGATACCCCTTCCCGAGCCGGCTTTGAAGCCCTCGGAGGAGGAGGGGCCAGTGGCGACGACTGCACTGCGCGAAGAAGAGCTCCAGCTGACCAGCAGCGACGGGACCGCGCTCTTCGCGCGTCGCGTTCTCCCTGAAGGCGAGTCGCGGGGGCACCTGGCCTGGGTCCATGGCGTGTCCGAGCACAGCGGGCGCTACCTCGAGACCATGCGCTGGTTCGCCGAGCGCGGGTTCGGCTCGACCGCGATCGACCTCCGCGGTCACGGCCACTCGGCCGGCGCGCGGGTGTTCGTCAAGCGCTGGGCTGAATACACCTCGGACGTTCTGGCCTTCATGGAGGGCGTCGAAGCCCCGGCCGGACCGAGCTTCTTGATCGGGCACAGCATGGGCGGCCTGGTCGTCGGCCGCGCGCTCCAAACGCAGCCCCAGCGCCTGAGCGGGCTCCGCGGCGCTGTGATCACGAGCCCCTGCTTCGGGCTCAAAGTCGTGGTCCCCGCCTGGAAGATCGGCTTGGGACGAGTCCTCTCGCGGATCGCGCCCGGCGTCTCGCTCCCCTCAGACCTCGACGCGAACCTCCTCAGCCACGACTCCGAACAGGTCCGGGCCTACGAGGAGGACCCGCTCGTCACCCACTCGGTCACCGCGCGCTGGTACACCGAAGTCGTCGCTCAGATGACGCCCTCCCTCGAAGACGCGAGCCGGCTGACGCTGCCTCTGCTCTTCATGCACGGGGCAGAGGACGGGATCACCGACCCCGAGGCCACCGCCGCGGTCTTTGAGCGAGTCAGCTCTGAGGACAAGGAGTTCGAGCTCTGGCCGAACCTTCGCCACGAGCTGCTGAACGAAGTCGAGCGCGAGGCCGTTCGCGAGCGCCTCTTGGGGTGGTTCGAGGCTCGCCTCGGCTGACCCTTACTTGGCCGGGTTCAACCCGGTCTCGCTCATGAGGAACCGGCTCAAGCCCTTCGAGACGATCGCTCCCTCGCTCGTGTAGCGCACGATCGTGAGGTCGTCCTGATCTTCGACTCGGTGTCCGAGTCGATTCGTGAGCACGTGTTGGCCGGAGAGCCCAAGCGACTGCTCGATCAGCTGGTCGGGATGCGTCCAGCCTGGCCGCAACTCCACGAGCGGGAGTCGCGTGAACTCACCCGACTCGGTGTCGAGGACGACGGTCCCCTGGACGCATTGGCTGATCAGGCGGCCGACTCGATCGGGGAAGTCGCTCCAGCGCGCGGAGTGAACGGGGTGGGGGAGGCTGATCTGGATCCGGCCGATCGTCTCGTCGTGCACGGCGAGGTAGCGCCCGTCGCTCGACCAGGAGTGGCGATCGATCACGCCGAAGCGCTGGGGGAAGACGTGCTCCACCCGGCCGAGGGCCTCGAGCACGACGACTCGGCCCGGGCCTTCGTAGGCGTGGATTCGAACGGCCTGGCCCTGGCTGGAGACGCGGGCGATCCCGCTGACGGACTCGCTCAGGAGCACGACTCGGCGGCCGCCTTGGGGAGCGTCCGCCCCGTGGACGTGCGCCTGGGCGTCGTAGGTCGCGGCCTTGCTGACGAAGTAGCAGTCACCAACGACACCGATCGCGAGCACCGGTAGGAACACCACGAGCCCCAAGATCGCCCCGTAGTTGAGGTTGGACGTCAGGTGGCGACGATCGACTGTGCGCCTTCGCCAGCTCCGAACCGCTAGCCCGACGGCTGGGACGCCGAACACAAGAGCCCAGCCGACGCTCACGAACGCGCACACGATAAAGCTCATGCCCCCGAGCCAGATCGCGCCTTCGGCTGAACTGATCGTCTTGAGCGTGACCTGCGCGTCCCAGAGGTGGCGCGGGCGTGAGTAGAGGACGTAGGGAATCGCGAGCAGGAAGGCTGCCGTCAGGACGCCGATCGCAGCGAACCAGGTGAGCAGTGCTGGGACCTGCGGCTCCCCGTAGCCGGCTCCGATCGGCGCGACCAAGAGCAGGAGCGGGACGATGCCCAGGAGGAGCAGGCCAGAGCTGGGGTTGTTCCCGACAGCCGCCAAGAACGAGAAGCCCGTCCAGGCGCAGCCGAGGACCACCAAGCAAGTTAGGCCTTCGATCGCGGTCCCCGGCAGCCCGAACACGGCGACTGCGGGGAGGGCGCCCGCGACCACGGCCAGGATCAGGAGCAGCGAACCGAGCTGCACGAAGGCGGGCAGGGTCCAGGCCCCGATCGGGCTCGCCAGGAGGAGCTCTCGGCGGGATCGTCCACCGGGATTGACCCCCAGGGTTTCCTGGCCGGCGACAGCTATCGGAGCGATCACTCCGACCAGGACCGCCAGAATCATGATCACGGATCGATCGAGGAGCGGGGCGAGGCCGGTTCGGACCAGGACTCCGCACCCAAGGGTCAGGGCTAAGGTCAGGAAGAAGGTCTTGCGGATGCCTGGGCGCAGGGCCCCGAGCAGCGTGCTCAAGCCGTGGAATCGTTCGCTGGCGTTCATGCGCTCACCGGGGAGTTGCCGAGGACCTCGAGGTAGACGTCTGCGAGCGTCGGTCGCGAGACGTCGATCAGGCGCGCGTCGCTCTTGGCGAGGAGCTCACCTTGGAGCTCTAGGCTGTAGTCGTCGAACTGAACGACGTGCTCGCCTATGGGGTCCTCGTCGTCGCGGACGAGGCGTCGGATCCCGAGCAGCTGCTCGCAAACGAGGCCGAGCCCCGCTGGGTCGTCGGTCTCGACGCGCGCTAGGCGGTGGCGATCGCGGAGTTCGTCGGGGGTTCCTCGGGCGGGAACCCGACCCTCGTGGAGGAAAGTGATCTGGTCAGCGATCCGCTCGACGTCGTCGAGCTGGTGCGAGGCGATCAGGACCGCCGACTCGAGCTCCGAGACGACGTCCACGATCACCTCGAGCAGATCTCTGCGGGCGAACAAGTCGAGGCCCAAGGTCGGCTCGTCGAGGAGCAGGAGCTCGGGCGGGCCGCGAGCGCGGTCGCAAGTCGGAATCGCGTCTGGAGCCCACGCGAGAGCTCTCCGAAGCGCTTGCTGAGATCGACTTCCCAGCGCGCGAGCAGCTTGTCGGCGCAGGTTCGATCGAAGCGCCCCCGGCGGAGGCCCGCGATCAAATCGAGCTCCTGGGAGACCCGTCGGCGAGGGTTCTCGCCCGCTTGATCCGTGATCCAGACCAGGCGGAGCCGCTCGGCCACGCCGAGCAGCTCGGGGTCACGGCCGAGCACGCGGGCATGCCCAGCGTGTCGGGCCAGAGTCCCGGCCACGATTCGAATCAGAGTCGACTTCCCGCTCCCGTTGCGGCCCAGGAGCGCGGAGACGGTCCCCGGTTCGACCGTGAGATCGACCTCGCGCAGGACGGCCTCCTCGCCAAACCAGCGGCTGACCCCTTGAAGCGAAACGGTCGCGTCGCCATTCATCATGCTTTCCTCCATTAGGAACTCACCCCCGCGTCTTGTTGTTTGCGCAGGCGCCGGTAGAGCGCGTCGAGGGCTCGAGGCTTGACGCCCGCCTGCTGAGCCAGCTCGAGCGCGTCGCGCAGGGCCCGCTCGACCGCCTCGGTGCCTGCGCCAAAGCAGAGCGCGTGGGCGCCGTCGCTCACGAAGACTCCCTTGCCCCGCCAGGTGCGGACCAACCCCGCCTGCTCGAGCTCTCGGTAGACCCGCAAGATCGTGTTTGGGTTCACCAGGAGCTTCTTCGCCAAGCCCCGCACGCTGGGGAGCTTCTCGCCGGGCGGATAGGAGCCACGGGCGATCCCGAAGGTCACCTGCTGCTTGATCTGCTCGTAAACGGGCACGTCGCTGTCAAAGTCGAGAGGTCTCACCGCGCTCCACTGGCTGATCTACTGTTCTATAACAGTAGGACAGTTGGCTGGCAACGGCAAACTCGGGACGGAGCGCTAAGCCCTTTGGTGGCTAGTGGCTCGCCTCGGGAACACCGGTAGAGGTGAATGTAGGGGCGGGGTTTACCCCCGCCC
>JAESQQ010000002.1 GCA_016765095.1 Planctomycetota bacterium
GCGAAGCGAAACGAAGGTCTGTCTGCAACGGCTGGTTACCCTCGCCCGAGGGCAGCTCCCCTTGTTGCCCCCGGGGGACAAGGCGGCCGGTGAACGCGCGGATGCGATCCTGGCGCGCCTCGAGCGCGCGGCCGCGGTTGAGCGCGACGCGAGCGCAGAGGTCACGACGGTCAGCGAGGTCTTGACCTGGCAGCGCTGTCCTCGCCAGGCGCTCTATCGCTACGTCGTCGGAGACGATCGCCGCCTCCGCTTTCGAGCCGGCAGCGAGCGGGGCCTCCTCCCCCCCGATCTGCGGGGCACGCTCGCGCACGAGGTCCTGGCCCAGGCGCTGCGAGGTTCCAAAGCGCCCTCGCTGCCTGCTGCCCGCTGGATCGAGGGGCGAGCTGCGCAGCTCCTGGTCCCCGAGATCGACGCCGAGGCCTGCCAAGCGACCGCGAGCTGGGCCCGCGACTTGGCGCGGACTTTCCTGGCCTCGCCGTTGGGGGTCCGGGCCGGGCAGTCGCCGCTGCGCTCACCCGAGCGCCCAATCTTGGCGCCCCTTCGTCTCCCCGGCGGTCAGCGGATCGCGCTGCGGGGAACTCTGGACCTCCTGTTCCGGCCGCCCGAGGGAGAGCAAGCCTCCTCAGGATGGGTGCTGGTCGATTACAAAGCGGGCGACTTGACCGAGCTCGAGGTCCCCGAGCGCCTCGCCGAGGACGGTCTCCAGCTTCAGCTCTACGCGGTCTTGCTCGAAGCAGCCGGGATCTCAGTTTCTGAGGCCTGGGTCGCCTACCTCGTCCCGGGGGTCGCGACCCAGGTCGAGCTCGACTCAGCCCGAGCCTTTGAAGTCCTCAGCGACCACCAACGCGCTCGCCAAGAGCTGGAGCTCCCAGCTCGGCCCGGAGTCGCCTGCGAGACCTGCCCCTGGGCCAGCTCCTGCGACGCTGCGGCGCCGAGACCTGCGCTCAGTGGCGGAAGCGCTCTCACCAGCCCCTAGTAATCTCTCACCAGCCCCTAGTAATAGAGTCAAACCACCCCCGGCTAGCCTTGCTGGGGACCCTCGTCGGCGGCGCTCGCAAACGCCGAACCCATCCCCTCCGTGGGGCGCCGCCGAGGCCACCTGGACCTGGGGCTAGGGGGTGGAGGCACCCCATTTCGAGGCTCGGTCACGTGGGCTTAAGCCCATGCCTAGGCGCGCTTTGGGGGGAGGGAATTGGGACTTGCGCAAGATCGGGACCGAGTTAAGGTATTCGCCCACCTAACTGGCGACCGCCAGTGTCTCTTTCCCCGCTAACTCCTATTCCTAAGGGGGTTCGAGGGGGCGCCGCGGATGGTTTCCGCGTCGCTTGCGACGCTGTTTTCCTCTGGTATAAGTGGGCGATTCGTAGGGCTGTGTCGGCTTTGCGAGCGCAGGCTAGCGTGGCTCAATTGGTAGAGCTTCGGTTTTGTAAACCGACGGTTGTGGGTTCGAGTCCCGCCGCTAGCTCAAACGAAGCGAGGGTCGATTCCGGAGCGGTCAAACGGATCAGACTGTAAATCTGATGTCTTAGACTTCGGTGGTTCGAATCCACCTCGGCCCATCGGGCAGATCAAAAGCGCGGGTGTAACTCAGTGGTAGAGTGTCGGCCTTCCAAGCCGTTCGTCGTGGGTTCGAGTCCCATCGCCCGCTCTCAAGCGACCTTTGGACAAGCGACCTTTCGGAAGAACGACCAAGATCACGGACGAACGAAGAAATAGAGGCTCTGGCGCCTCTAGTAACCAAAGACTAATAAGCAAAAGCAAAACGAAGAATCTAAAGTTGCTGCTGTGGCTCAGTTGGTAGAGCACGTCCTTGGTAAGGACGAGGTCATGGGTTCGAATCCCATCAGCAGCTTGTGCGAGCCGACTTAACGGTCGCGAGCCACAAAACCATCACCATCCGGGGCACGTCCCCGCCATGGCGCTCCCAGTCGGGATCACCAACTACAGGACTCCCGAACGGGATCACCAGCAAAAGGGACCCTTAACCGGGACCCTGGCGAAAGGTAAACGAGGAACCAATGGCCAAGGAGAAGTTCGAGCGCACCAAGCCTCACGTCAACGTGGGGACCATTGGACACATTTCGCACGGCAAGACGACGCTGACCGCAGCGCTCACCACGACGCTCGCGAAGAAGAGCGACAAAGTGTCCGAGATGTCCTACGAGAACATCGCCAAGGGTGGAACCCGGCGCTCGGACTCGAAGATCATCACGATCGCCGTGTCGCACGTCGAGTATGAGACGGAAGCCCGTCACTACGCTCACGTCGACTGCCCCGGTCACGCTGACTACATCAAGAACATGATCACCGGCGCCGCCCAAATGGACGGCGCGATCCTGGTCGTCTCGGCTGTGGACGGGCCCATGCCTCAGACTCGCGAGCACATTCTGCTCGCCCGTCAGGTCGGTGTCCCCGCCATCGTCGTCGCGATCAACATGATCGACGCCGTCGACGACCCAGACTTGGTCGAGCTGGTCGAGGAAGAGGTCAAGGACCTCCTCAACCAGTACGAGTTCCCCGGCGACGACATTCCCTTCAAGCGCGTCTCCGCGCTCAAGGCCATGCAGGGCGACGAAGAGGCGCAGGGCTGGATCGTCGAGCTGATGGACGCCGTCGACACCTACATTCCGACGCCTGATCGTGATCACGATCGCCCGTTCCTGATGCCGGTCGAGGACGTGTTCTCGATCCCGGGTCGCGGCACCGTCGCGACAGGTCGTGTCGAGCGTGGGATTATCAACGTCGGCGACGAGGTCGAGCTGGTCGGGATCAAGCCCGAGAGCAAGAAGACGACCTGCACCGGGGTCGAGATGTTCCGCAAGGAGCTCGATCACGGCGAGCCTGGCGACAACGTCGGCCTCCTCCTGCGTGGCTGGAAGCGTGACGAGATCATTCGTGGTCAAGTCCTCGCGAAGCCCGGTTCGATCACGCCTCACATTAAGTACACGGCTGAGATCTACGTGCTCAAGAAGGAGGAGGGTGGTCGTCACACTCCGTTCTTCAACGGCTACCGTCCTCAGTTCTTCTTCCGCACGACCGACGTCACGGGCAGCATCAAGCTCCTCGGCGGCGCCGAGATGTGCATGCCTGGCGACCACGTCGAGGTTGAGGTCGAGCTGATCGCTCCGATCGCAATGGAGGAGACCCTCCGCTTCGCGATTCGCGAGGGTGGCAAGACGGTTGGCGCCGGCGCCGTCGTCAAGATCGTCGAGTAAGACTGGCAACCTCATGACGGGCGGCCTGTAGGCCGCCTGTCTGCACACACTCAGGGTGGGCACTTGGGCCTGCCCTCTGAGGGGGTATAGCTCCAATTGGTAGAGCGACGGATTCCAAATCCGTAGGATTGGGGTTCGAATCCCTATGCCCCTGTCGCCTTCGGGCGCTGACTCCTCTCACGAGGAGATTCCTCTCACGAGGCGAGCTGGAACGAAGAATTATGGCTCTCGAGCTTTACAAACCGGAAGAAGCGACCCGAAGTCGGGGTGGGATAGCGGTCTGCGTTGGCGCCCTCCTCCTCTACGGCGTGCTCTCACTTTATGAGTGGCTCGGCAGCTTCGAGGCTATGGAGAAGGACTTCAGCGGCGGCATGTTCGGGGACGAGTTCCCCCTCAACGCACGGGTGTTGATTGCTGCCATTCTGCTCTTCGCTTGTGCGATTTCCGTCTACATCGCGGTCAACAATCAGCGCGCGGTCGAGTTCTTGATCTCGACCGAGGCGGAGATGACCAAGGTCAGTTGGCCGACTAAGCAAGAGGTCTTCCAAAACTCGTTTGTCGTCATCGTCGTCACGGTCCTGATCGGGATCTACCTCGGTCTCGTCGACCTCGCTCTAGCTGCCTTTAAGAACAACATTCCCTGGGACACCTTCTGGGGGAACGTGTTCGGGGGAGGAGCGTAGTGATGCTCAACTGGTATGTGCTCCGCGTGGGGACGAACCGTGAGACGAGCGTTCGCAAGCGTCTCATGAGCAAGATCCAGACCCAGGATCTTGCCGAGCAGATCCCCGAGCTGCTGGTCGTTACCGAGCGGCACACCGAGATCAAGGCAGGCAAGCGCCGGACGGTCGAGCGCAAGGTCTATCCGGGCTACATCATGGCCCAAATCAACGTCGATGACGAAGGGCGCGTGCCCCCCGAGATCTGGCACCTCATTCGTGAGGTCCCCGGCTCGGTCAAGTTCGTCGGACACAACCCGGACGAGCCGGACAAGCCCACTCCCCTCAGCCAGGCGGAGGTCGACAAAATGCTCCAGCAAGTCGCCCTCGTCAACGCAGAGGAAGAAGGCGCCGTCGCGATCGAATACGAAGTCGGTCAGATGGTTCGGATCCGCGAGGGCTCCTTCGAGAACTTCGAAGGCGCTGTCGAGGAACTCTTCCCTGAGAAGGGCATGGTCAAAGTCTCGATCATGGTCTTCGGACGTCCCACCCCGATTGACTTCGAGGTGTGGAAGGTCGAAAAGGTTGATAAGTAATCATGGCTCAAGCAATCAAAGCGAAAATCAAGCTCCAGTGCCCCGGCGGCCAAGCGACACCGGCTCCCCCCGTGGGACCCGCGCTCGGACAGCACGGCGTGAACATTGGTCAGTTCGTCAAGCAGTTCAACGACCGCACGCGCGAGTCGGCTGGAACCACCATTCCGGTGGAGATCACGGTCTTTGAGGACCGGAGCTTCACCTTCATTTGCAAGAGCCCACCCGCCAGCACACTGCTGAAGAAGGCGGCTCAGGTCGCCAAGGGCAGCCCTGTTCCCCACGAGCAGAAGGTTGGCTCGGTCACTCTCTCTCAGGTCCGCGAGATCGCGAAGACCAAGGCTGAGGACCTGAACAGCTTCAACGAAGAGGCCGCCATGAAAATGGTCGCTGGCACGGCTCGGTCCATGGGGATCGAAGTGGTGGAAGGTTAACGATGAGCGAAGACGATAAGCGCGACGAGATTCGCGAGCGGGCTGAGCAGAACCGCGACACCGCGGCTGCCATTGACGCCGCCTCCGCTGCCTCCAGCGAGAAGAAGAGCCGGCGGAAGAAGTTCAACCGGACCTTCAAGCCCAGCAAGCGCTACAAGGCCGCCCTCGCCCATCGTGGCGACCGCGCCAAGGTTCACCAGACCGCGGACGCGATCAGGCTCCTCAAGGAGCTGAAGTCGGCGAAGTTCGACGAGAGCCTTGAGGTTCACATTCGCTTGGGCGTCAACCCCAAGAAGTCCGACCAGCAAGTGCGCGGGACGTTCGTGTTCCCTCACGGCGTCGGCAAGAGCAAGCGCGTGATCGCGTTCGCCGAGGGCCCCCTGGCTGAAGAGGCCAAGGACGCCGGAGCGATCGAGGTCGGCGGCGCCGAGCTCGCGAAGCGAATCTCAGACGGCTGGCTCGACTTCGACGTCGTCGTGGCTCACCCCGCGATGATGCGCCACGTCGGCCGCCTCGGCAAGATCCTCGGCCCCAAGAAGCTAATGCCGAACCCCAAGGAGGGCTCGGTGACTCCCAACGTCGGCCAAGCCGTCAGGGAGTTCAGTGGGGGCAAGATGAAGTATCGCCTCGACGACGGGAGCGTCGTGCACATGGTCTTCGGCAAGAAGAGCTTCGAAGCTGAAGCGCTGACCGAGAACCTCGAGGCCTTCTTGAAGCACCTCCAGGCGACCCGTCCGACCGGTGCCAAGGGCCTCTTCTTCCAGAGCGGAGCCGTCGCGACCACCATGTCGCCTGGCGTCGCCATTGATCTCTCGGCTCTGAACGTCTAGCAGCACACCGCGGCCTTTCGCCGCAAGGAAACAAACATGTCTCGAGTGCTCAAGGCTTTCATGCGCGATGAGATCACGGCCAGGTTCGACGGTGTCGACGGCGGCCTCCTGATCACCGCCCAGGGTCTAGATAGCGAGAAGACTTACGCGCTCCGCAGTGCGCTGCAGAGCCGGAACCTTCGCTTCACCATTCTCCGGACCTCCCTGGCGCGCCAGGCCTTCACGGCCATGGGCTACGACGCCGAGGATCTCAAGGGCGTCCTCAAGGGCCCCGTTGGCGTCGTCTACACGCGCGATGAGGGCTCCGCTGCCCTCGCCGCCAAGGCGGTCGCGGCCTGGAAGACAGACACCAAAGACAAGCTGGTCATCCTTGCGGGTGGCCTGCTTGACGGCGAGGTCGTCTCGGCGAAGGACGCCAAGACGCTCAAGGACATGCCAAGTAAGGACGACGCGCGGGCAATGCTGCTCGGCACGCTCCAAGCGGGTGCAACCAAACTGCTCGGCACGATTCGCGAGCCCATTCAAGGGATCGTCTGCGTGCTCAACAACTTTCACGAGAAGCGGGAGAAGGGCGAGTAGCCCCACCCCGGTTCCGCTCGAGGCGAAACGGTTCGCCTCGTATCAAACCAACCTATACCCCCCAGCTCGACCCAAGCGGCGAGCAGCCTTCGAGCCACTTGCTCAAGGTGAACAGCGGGGGAAGAGCGAAGCAAGCTTCGTTCGACTCTCTGGAGGAATGACATGGCTGTCAGTGAGCTGATCGAGTCCGTCAAGGGACTCAGCGACGACGATCGCACCGAGTTCTTCACCCAGGCGTTTGAGGGCATGACCCTCATTAACGTCCTGAACCTCGTCAAGCACTTCGAAGAGAAGTGGGACGTCAAGGCCAGCGGCGGCGGTGGCATGATGGTGGCGCCCGCGGCGGCTGTCGTCGACGACGACGTCGAGCAGACCGAGTTCGACGTGATCCTCAAGGAGATTGGTGGCGGCAAGATCGCCGTGATCAAGGAGGTCCGATCCCTGACGGGTCTGAACCTCAAGGACGCGAAGGGCCTCGTCGAGAAGGCTCCCGTGACCGTCAAGGAGAAGATCTCCAAGGAAGACGCCGAGAAGGCCAAGGAAGGTCTCGAGGCCGCAGGCGCGGTCGCCGAGATCAAGTAGCTCTTCGCTACTGGAGCGCGGCGTGAACGGTGGATTCCCTATGGGGTCTTCCTAGTTCACAGAGGTTGTGCTCCACACCCCGCAGGGTGATCCAGGCGCTCTGGCGCCAGGAGCTCCTGGTCACCCACTGCAGCTCGAGTTCGCTTGAGCCGCAGTCGCGGGAACAATTCGATCAGCTCAATGCGAGCGGGACGCGGTAGCGCGCCCGACCGCGGCGAGGCTCACGACGACGGTTGGCGCCGCCGACAGAAGTGAGCCTCCCCGTGGCCGGGCGTTCTGCCCGTTCCGCTCGTTTCGTTTTGGGGGCGCCCCCCAAGACCTCTATCGCTCACGCTCTATCGCTCACCGGCATCACTCACCGGGGATGCCCCCCCAGACCCCCAACCGTTGGGTGTCCGACCCGGGGGGTCCAAGACGAGTCGCAGTTGCGAATCAATCGTCTTCTGCAGCAGCACTAACGCACTAAGAAGCCCTGAGGTATCCCAATGAGTAAGACGCCCCGCGAGATCAAGCGTTTCGGCAAGGTTACGGAGGTCATGGAGCCCCCGAACCTGATGGAGCTCCAGACCGTCAGCTACTCGGAGTTTCTCCAAGCCGACATTCCTGCAGACGAGCGCGAGCACAAGGGCCTGGAGGCGATTCTCCAGGAGGTGTTCCCGGTCGAGGTCAACGACGGCGTCAATCGCCTCGAGTTCCTCGGCTACGAGCTCGGTCGCCCGCGCTACTCGCCCGACGAGTGCCGGATGCTTCGCCTGACCTACGGAATGCCGTTCAAGATCCGCGTCCGCCTGGTCGCGGGCGAGAGCGAGACCGAGGAGACCGTCTATCTCGGTGAGATCCCGAAGATGATCGGCGGCGGCGAATTCCTCGTCAACGGCGCCGAGCGCGTGATCGTGAGTCAGCTCCACCGCTCGCCCGGTGTCGACTTCGACAAGGAGATCCACAGCTCCGACCGTGTTCACCACAAGGTCCGCATTATCCCTGAGCGCGGCTCTTGGATCGAGCTCCTCGTGTCACGCAAGGACACGCTGACGGTCCGAATCGACCAGTCAGGCAAGTTCCCGGTCACGACCCTCCTCCGCGCGCTGTTCGAGAAATACGACAGCAACGAGGAGATCATTCGCCGCTTCTACGACACCTCGACGATCAAGCTGAGCACCCGTGGCGCGCTCGGCAAGATCAAGGGCAAGGTCGTCGTGAGCGACGTGGTCGACCCCGAGACGGGTGAGATCAAGCTCGAGGGCGGCGGTGAGATCACCGAGGCCCTCGCGTTGGAGCTCAAGGACGAGCTCGGCCTCAAGGAGATCGAGATCATCGACGAGGTTCGCGACTGGCTGATCCTCAACACGCTCAAGGAGGACGCGACGCGCAGTCACGAGGAGGCCTTGCTCAAGATCTACCTCCGCCTCCGCCCGGGCAACCCGCCCCAGGTCGAGCGCGCCAAGAGCCTGTTCGCCGACAAGTTCTTCAACGACTCCAAGTACCGCCTCGGCCGCGTCGGGCGGTTCCGGATCAACCGCAAGTTCAAGCTGGGCCTCCCCGAAACGCAGCAGACGCTGACCGAGGCCGACTTCGTGGCCGCGATCAGGTATCTGGTCGCGCTCCGGGACCCCAACTCGGGCGCCGAGCTCGACGATATCGATCACCTCGGCAACCGTCGGATTCGGACCGTGGACGAATTGGCCGCAGACGAGTTCCGCAAGGGCTTCTTCAAGCTCCAGCGGACCGTGCGCGATCGCATGGGAGGTCTTGAAGAGCAGAACCTGACCCCCCGCTCGATCATCAACTCCAAGACGATCAGCTCCGCGATCGACTACTTCTTCGGTCGAGGTGAGTTGAGTCAGGTCGTTGACCAGACCAACCCGCTGAGTCAACTGACCCATGAGCGCCGTCTATCGGCGCTAGGGCCGGGTGGCCTCAACCGGAAGCGCGCCAGCTTCGAGGTTCGCGACGTCCACATTTCCCACTACGGACGGATCTGCCCGATCGAGACGCCGGAAGGCACGAACATTGGCCTGATCGCTTCGCTTTCGATCTACGCTCGTCTCGACGAGTACGGGTTCCTGATCTCGCCCTACCAGGGCGTCTCGAACGGCAAGCTGACTGGCGAGATCAAGTGGCTCCGCGCGGACGAGGAGGACCAGCTCACGCTGGCTCCGGCCGACACGCCGATCGATCCCAAGACCAAGAAGATCCGCGGGAGCCACATCATGGCTCGGGTTAGCGGTGAGTTCGAGTTGGTCGAGCCCAAGAGCGTCGAGTTCATCGATATCTCGCCGCGTCAGTTGATCGGCGTCAGCGCCTCGCTGATTCCTTTCCTCGAGCACAACGACGCCAACCGCGCCCTCATGGGGGCGAACATGATGCGTCAAGCCGTGCCTCTGATCGTCGTCGACCCGCCCGTGGTCGCGACCGGAATGGAGCGCGTCGTGGCTCGCAACAGCGGGATGGTCGTCAGCGCCCAGCGGGGCGGCAAGGTCACTCGCGCCACGGCCGAGGTGATCGAGATCGACAACGACGACGTCTATACGCTGCGGAAGTTCGTCGGCCTCAACGAGCGGACTTGCCTCAACCAGAAGCCGATCGTCATGGTTGGCCAGAAGGTGACCAAGGGGCAGACTCTCGCTGACGGGGCCGCGACGCTGAACGCGGAGCTGGCCCTGGGCTACAACGCGCTCGTCGCGTTCATGACCTTCGAGGGCTACAACTTCGAGGACGCGATCATCGTCTCTGACGAGCTCTTGCACACCGACGCGTACACCTCGATCCACATCGACGAGTTCGATATCGAGATCCGCGAGACTAAGCTCGGTAAGGAAGAGTTCACCCGCGACATTCCCAACGTCTCCGAGCGCGCGCTGCGCAACCTCGGCGACGACGGCGTGATCCGGCTCGGAACCCGCGTGACCCCCGGCGACATTCTTGTCGGTAAGGTCGTGCCCAAGAGCAAGAGTGAGCTCAGCCCCGAAGAGAAGCTCCTCCACGCGATCTTCGGCCGCATGGGTGAGGACGTAAAGAACGACTCGCTCGAGGTGCCGTCTGGCGTCTCGGGGATCGTGATCGGGACCGAGAAGTTCACTCGCAAGACTCACCTCCAAGAGGAGGAGCGCCTGCGGATCAAGCGTGAGATTCGTACGCTTGAGGACGAGTTCGACGAGCTGATCAACGCTCAGATCGAGCGCTTGGTCCAGTCCATGCAGGAGACCGCGGGCGGTGACGTGCGGCGCAAGGACACGGGCGAGTTGATCGACGGGCAGCTGCTCGCGACCTTGCCTCCGCGTGAGCTGCGCGGGTTCCTCAACTTCCGCGAGCTTGAGTTCGACGGTCGCCCGACCAAGAAGAAGTTCCGCGGCACGGTCAATCGCTATTGCGACCGGGTCGAGGACTACGACTCGGAGCGTGAGCGGAAGAAGAACCGCCTCCAGCGCGGTGACGAGCTCCCGACGGGCGTTCTGGAAATGGTCAAGGTCTACGTCGCGACTCGCCGGACCCTCTCGGTCGGTGACAAGATGGCTGGCCGCCACGGCAACAAGGGCGTGATCGCCAAGGTCGCTCCCAAGGAGGACATGCCCTTCCTGGCCGACGGGACCCCGGTCCAGATCATGCTCAACCCGCTGGGCGTTCCGTCCCGCATGAACGTCGGGCAGATCCTCGAGACCCACATGGGCTGGGCGGCCATGAATCTTGGCTTCCAGTGTCTGACGCCGGTCTTCGACGGCGCCAGCGAGGCTCAGATCCGCAAGATCAGCTACGTGGCGGAGCTGTTCCGCGAGGGAGACCTGGAGAGGGACGAGGCCCTCAGCCTCGTCGACGAGGTCGTGCTCGGGAAGGACACCCTCAAGGAGGAGGACTGGACCCAGCACACCTGCAAGATGACGCTCTACGACGGGCGGACAGGCGAGCGCTTCGACCAAGACGTGACCGTGGGCTACATGTACATGCTCAAGCTGCACCACTTGGTCGACGACAAGGTCCACGCTCGGGCGACGGGCCCCTACTCCTTGATCACCCAGCAGCCGCTGGGTGGTAAGGCTCGCAGCGGCGGTCAGCGCTTCGGCGAAATGGAGGTCTGGGCGCTGGAGGCTTACGGCGCGGCCAACGTGCTCCAAGAGCTGTTGACTGTGAAGTCGGACGACGTCGACGGACGAACCAAGATCTACGAGTCGATGGTCAAGGGTGAGAACGTGCTCGAGCCGGGGACCCCGGTCTCGTTCGACGTGCTCATGAACGAGATCCGCGGATTGGCGATCAACATGATCCTCAACAAGCGGGCCCCGCTCTAGGCCGGCCTTAGCCACCTGGCGGCGACAGCCGCTGGGGGCTAGTGCCGCGGTGGGCTGCTGTCCGCCGCACGTTCTTCCGATACACGCCTTGCAGATAAACGGTCTCGCGGATTACCGCGGGGTCACACAAAACATAGAAATACTGGAGTTAGAGATGTTGGACCGACCAAGCTTTATGGGTCTGGGTGGCAGCTTCGACCTCGGCCGTCAAAACGAAGTCGAGAGCGTCACGATTCGGCTCGCGAGTCCCGATAACATTCGCACCTGGTCGTATGGCGAGGTGAAGAAGCCCGAGACGATCAACTACCGGACCTACCGCTCGGAGAAGGAGGGTCTGTTCTGCGAGCGGATCTTCGGCCCGGAGCGCGACTGGGAGTGCGCCTGCGGCAAATACAAGGGGATCAAGCACAAGGGGATCAAGTGCGATCGCTGCGGCGTCGAGATCACCCACAGCCGGGTCCGTCGCAAGCGCATGGGCCACATCAACCTGGCCGCTCCCGTGGCTCACATTTGGTTCTTCAAGGCCCTCCCGAGCCGCCTCGGCGCGCTCCTGGCCAAGAAGACGAGCAGCCTCGAGCGGGTGATCTACTTCCAGGACTTCATCGTCACCGACCCCGGCGACACCCCGCTCGCTGAGAAGCAGCTCCTGACCGAAGAGGAGTACAAGCGCTACCGCGAGCAATACGGTGACGCGTTCGAGGCTGCAATGGGCGCCGAGGCCGTCAAGCGCCTCCTCGAGCGGCTCGACCTTGAAGTCGTGCTCGAGCAGCTCTACGCCGAGCTGCGCGAGACGAACAGCAAGCAGAAGGCAAAGGACCTGATCAAGCGGCTCAAGACGGTTCGCGCGCTCAAGGAGAGCGGCAACCGCCCCGAGTGGCTCGTGCTCGACGTGATCCCCGTGATCCCGCCCGACCTCCGCCCGCTCGTGCTCCTCGAGAGCGGCAGCTTCGCGACGTCGGACCTCAACGACCTCTACCGTCGCCTGATCAACCGCAACAACCGGCTCAAGAAGCTCCTCGACCTCAACGCGCCTGACGTGATCATTCGCAACGAGAAGCGGATGCTCCAGCAGTCGGTCGACGCCCTGTTCGACAACAGCCGCTGCCGCCGCCCTGTCCTGGGCAGCAACAATCGGCCCCTAAAGTCGATCACGGACATGATCAAGGGCAAGCAGGGCCGGTTCCGCGAGAACCTGCTCGGCAAGCGCGTCGACTACTCGGCTCGCTCGGTGATCGTGGTCGGCCCGGAGCTCAAGCTTCACCAGTGCGGTCTACCCAAGAAGATCGCGCTTGAGTTGTTCCAGCCCTTCATCATTCGCCGCCTCAAGGAAATGGGGCACGCGGACACGATCAAGTCGGCCAAGAAGATGCTCGAACGCAAGGACGACGAGGTCTGGGACATTCTCGAAGAAGTGATCTTCGAGCACCCCGTGATGCTCAACCGCGCGCCGACTCTTCACCGGATGGGAATCCAGGCCTTTGAGCCGCAGCTGATCGAGGGCAACGCGATCCGGCTGCACCCCTTGGTCTGCGCTGGGTTCAACGCTGACTTCGACGGTGACCAAATGGCCGTTCACCTCCCGCTCTCGCTGGAGGCCCAGGTCGAGGCTTGCACTCTGATGCTCGCCACGAACAACATCTTCTCGCCCGCCAACGGAAGCCCGATCATTGCGCCCTCGCAGGACATGGTCTTGGGCGTCTTCTATCTCACGGAGATCGTGGAAGGCGAGCTGGGCGAGAACCTAGACCACGTCTATCGCGACTTGAACGAAGTGTTCATGGCCTACACCCAACACAAGGTCAAGCTCCAGACGCGGATTCGGATTCGGTTGCCGGAAGGCAGCAAGATCGTCGAGTTGCCCGCAGGCGGAGAGCGCGAGTTCAAGAAGCCCGACAAGAGCCGGATCGTTCAGACGACCGTCGGACGCTGCGTATTCTTCGACATGCTTCCTGAGGGCATGCCTCTCTACAACTACCCGCTCAGCAAGAGCCGGATCAAGGAGATCATCGCGGACTGTCACAAGTTCCTCGGTCGCGACGCGACCCTGACTCTCCTCGACGACCTCAAGGACCTCGGCTTCAAATACGCCACCCTGGGCGGCGTGAGCTTCGCGACCTTCGACCTCCACATTCCTCCCGAGAAGAAGGACATTCTGGCGGCCACTCAGAAGGAGGTCGACAAGATCCAGAAGAAGTACGAGAAGGGGGAGATCACCACCACCGAGCGCTACAACAACATCATCGACAAGTGGACCGAGGCGACCGACCTGGTCGGCGCGGCCATGATGAAGGGGCTCGAGAACGACACTCGCAACGGCAAGCGCTACTTGAACCCGGTGTTCATGATGGCCACCTCTGGCGCTCGCGGTAGCAACCAGCAGGTTCGCCAGCTGGCTGGCATGCGCGGTCTGATGGCCAAGCCCTCGGGCGTGATCATTGAGACCCCGATTCGCGCCAACTTCCGCGAAGGCCTCCACGTCTTGGAGTACTTCTCCTCGACGCACGGTGCTCGCAAGGGCCTGGCCGACACCGCGCTCAAGACGGCCGACTCGGGCTACTTGACGCGCAAGCTCGCGGACGTGGCCCAAAACGTGGTCGTCAACGAGCGTGACTGCGGGACGACCAACGGCGTGACCAAGGGTCCCGTGATGAGCGGAGAGAAGATCATTGTTCGCCTTCGCGAGCAGATCTACGGCCGGACGGCCTGCGACGCGATCGCTGACCTCGTGACTGGCGAGACGATCATTGCGGCCGGGGAGTTCATTAGCGAGGACGCCTCCAAGCGCGTTGAAGAAGTCGTCGGCAAGAAGGGCAAGATTCGTGTCCGCTCGCCGCTGACCTGCGACACGCCGATCGGCACCTGCCAGTTCTGCTACGGCGCTGACCTCTCGGTGGGTCGCTACGTCGAAGAGGGCATGGCGGTCGGGATTATCGCGGCTCAGTCGATCGGTGAGCCGGGCACCCAGCTCACGATGCGCACCTTCCACGTCGGCGGTATCGCGGAGCGGAAGATCGCCGACCCGCAGTTTAGGGCCAGCAACGCGGGAACCGTTCGCTTCGAGCGCATGAACACCGTCAAGGTCGGCAAGGACATTATCGAGCTCGAGGGCAAGGGCTCGCTTCACATGCTCGACGGCAAGGGTCGGATCCTGGAGTCCCACGAGGTGCCGCTGGGCGCCTTGATCCGCGTCAAGAACGGAGAGGCGCTCAAGGAGAAGAGCGGCAAGTTCCCGATCCTGTTCGAGTGGGACCCGTTCATGGAGCCGATCCTGGCGCTCAAGGCTGGCATCGTGAGCTACGAGGGGATCATTGAAGGCGTGACCTACAAGATCGAACTCGACCGCAACACGGGCTTCGAGCGCAAGGTGATCATTGAGCACAAGGGTGACCACCACCCGATGCTCTTGATCTCCGACGTCGACACCGGGGCCACGATCTCGAGCTACCCGATCCCCGAGCGCGCTCACATTGAGGTCAGCGAGGGCGACGTGATCGTGTCTGGGTCGCTGATCGCCAAGACTCCTCGTGAGCACGGCGGCACCCAGGACATTACGGGTGGTCTGCCCCGCGTGACCGAGATCTTCGAGGTCCGCAAGCCCAAGGTCCCCGCCGTCATGGCGGAGATCGACGGCGAGGTCGAGATCGGTCCCAAGAAGCGGAACAAGGGCACGCTCTTGATTCGGAGTGAGTCGGGCGAGACCCGCGAGCACTCCTACGCTCAAGGCCGTCAGCTTCGGGTGCACACGGGTGACACGGTCAAGGCGGGCGACGCGCTCACGAAGGGCTCGTTCATTCCGCACGACATTCTGCGCGTCTGCGGCGCCGAGGTGCTCCAGAACTACCTCCTCGACGAGGTCCAGAGCGTCTACCGAACCCAGAACGTGACGATCAACGACAAGCACATTGAGACGATCATCATGCAGATGCTTCGCAAGGTGCAGATCGTCGATCCGGGCGACGTCGAGTTCCTCCCGGGACAAATCGTCGACAAGTTCGAGTATCGCGCGGCCAACAAGGCGATCAGCCGTCGGGGTGGAAAGCCGGCGACGGCCGACCCGCTCCTGCTGGGGATCACGAAGGCCTCGCTGTTCAGTAACTCGTTTATCTCGGCCGCTTCCTTCCAGGAGACGACCAAGGTCCTGACCGAAGCTGCCCTCGCGGGTCGCAGCGACGACCTGCTCGGCCTCAAGGAGAACGTGATCCTGGGCCACTTGGTCCCGGCGGGCACGGGTCACAAGGCCTACAACGAGAAGGTCGTCGAGAAGCTCGTCTCCGAGGAGGAGCTTCGCGAGCAGCTCCTCCGCGAGGAAGAAGAGCAGAGCGCCGGCGCGGCGCTCGACGCGCTGGGCGGCGCGACCAGCCTCCAGCTCGGCGGCTAACGATCGGTCGCAGCCGCGACCGAGTGTGCAGGAATCAGAAGGGCCTCTCGCGTCAGCGAGGGGCCCGCTCTGTTGGGGTGACCAAAATGCAGGACGACACGACCACGATCAGCGAGCTCAAGTCTGCAATGGGCGCCTTTGTGGCGGCACGAGACTGGGAGCGCTTTCACCAGCCCAAGAACCTGGCTATGTCGATCGCGATCGAGGCCGCGGAGCTCATGGAGCACTTCCAGTGGGAGACGCCCGAGCTCGGCGCTGAGCGCAAGGCCGCGATCGGTGAAGAAGTCGCCGACGTGCTCGCCTACGTGCTCTCCCTCGCCAACGTCCTCGACCTCGACCTCGCCGCGATCTCCGCCGCCAAAATGGAGAAGAACGCGGCGAAGTACCCCTCAGAACGCGAACGCGCCAAGAAGACCTGGAGCTGATTCGTAGGCAAGGTTCAGAGACAGCGGCCCGGCGACTTCCTCCGGGCGCAGCACCGAAAAAAGGGTAGCGTGGCCCGGCGCGAGGCGGGGAGGACCCGCTGGGAGAGTCCATGACGATCAAGCAAGGTCTGAGCGCGCTCTGCGCGACGCTGTTGCTGACCCTCTGTGGGGGGTGCACGGGTGTCTACTACGGCGGCCCGGACGACAGCGATCAGCCCCACGCCCTGATTCGGCCTGGGGTCGACGTCACGATCTGGAAGGTCGACGGCCAGCCGACGACCCGCCACTCGTTCGAGGTCATGGTCGCCCCGGGGCGCCGGAAGATTCTGATTCGCGTCGAACACCCAATGGAGAGCGAGTCGCCGATTCCCCACGATCGCACAAACGTGATTATCGACTGCAAGGACGGCATGACCTACCACCTCGAGCGAAGGCCAGGCGAAGGGGCTCCCTACGAGGTGGACGTCAGTGAGGCTCCCTTTCGGTAGCGCGCTCGATCCGTGCTCGTGCCCGCCTAGCCAGGTGGGCAGCGAGATCAACGCAAGACGCAAAACGACGACGAGCGGATCGGAAGCCTGGGAGGCTCCGGGGAGGCCGATCATCCCGGCCTCGGGACCAGGCGGGGGTAAACCCCGCCCCTACAC
>JAESQQ010000052.1 GCA_016765095.1 Planctomycetota bacterium
AGCGAAGTCTCCGCCACGCCCGCCTATGCCGGCTACGAAGGCGAGGCCCTCGTCCGCTCCAGCTTCCTCCGCCACTTCGATCCGCGCGGAACCGACACCGGGCGCCCCCGCCGCAGCCGGATCTATCCCGCCGCAGGCCTCGCGGTCCCCACCGGTTCGCCGGAGCAGCTGAGCGCCGTGGACCGACGAATTCGCGAGCAGGTCCTCGCGGACGCGACCCTCCGCGTGCGCCTCCGCGTGGGCACCCACGAGGGCGCTCCGACGCTGGAGAGCGGCTCGACCCTGACGCTCTCGACCGAGTCTGGAACCCTCACGGCGACGCTCCCGCGCACCCTCGTCTCTGTGGACTCCACCAGCAAACCAGAGACCTGGCTGCCCGTGCGCGGGTTCCACGTCAAGGTGAAGCGGGGGGCCTACCGGACAGCGATCCGACGCCTCGTCGCGAGCTTCCTCCAGCGCGCGCTTCGCGACGCGCTGGGACCCGTCTACGCGCGCGCTTCGCTGATCCAGCGCTGAGCTCGCCCACGTTCGCTAGCTTGTCGTCTAAGCTTTGAGCTGAAAGCGAGCGCCGTGAACCTCCAAGACTACTGCAAGCTGCGTCCCTGCCTCTGGCACATGACAACTCGGGACAATTGGATCAGCCTCCGCAAGCGAGCTGGAGAGGGCGGGGATTACTCGCTCTCGTCGACGGCCTCGCTCCACGCTGAAGCCGAGTCGCCGGGCTTCGACCTGGCCACGCCGCGCCAGGCCTGCGAACCGCTCACTCTCCCTTGGGGCAACGCGCTGATCCTCGATCAACTCCCGCTCCTCAACGTCGAGAAGCGGCTCGAGTTTCCAGACGAGTGGGACCTCGCGCGCTACTGCGGCTGGCTCAACGAGTTCGTGTTCTTCTGGCCCGGGACCCGGGACGGCCCCGTGACTCGCCCGGGCAAGAAGCACTTCAAGCACTACCTGGAGACCGCTGAGGTCAAGCTGACCTTCCTCCGCCTCGACGCGGAGAAAGTCCTCCTCGACCCCGAGCGCCCGCCGCTCTTTTCGAGCAAGACCACAGGCGCCCCCTCGGGGGGCAAGAAGGCCGTCGGACGCGAAGCCGACGTGTTCCTCGCCGCAGGCGAACTCAACGTGCCCTCAGACGTGTTGGAGGTCGCGTTCCGAGACGGGGTCAGCCTTAAGGCGAGCGAAGTCAGCCCCGTCGCCGAGTCTCGAATGCGGGAGCACCTGGGGATCGCCAAGGCGTAGCGTGCTGTGGAGCCGCTGATCGAACTCGAGCGACGCTGGGCCTCCTCCCTCCTCGAGTCTGGGCGGGTGAGCCAGGCGCAGCTGACGGCGCTCTTCGAGCACCAGCAAAGAGCGGGTGGGAGGCTCTGTGACCTACTCGTCACCAGCGGTGTTCTCTCGGCCGCAGAGGGAGCAGAAATCCTCTGTTTGGCGTTTGATTCGGAAGGCGGGCGGCTCGTCACCGGGGCCCGGAATGGTCTCGTCCAACTCTGGCGCTGGACGCCAGAGCGCACTCTGGAGTTAGCGCAGGCCCTCCAACACAGCCGCCCCGTGATCGGCGTCGCGTTTCGGCGCCAAGGGAGCCTGTCGAGGGTCGTCAGCACCGACACGTCGGGCCTCGTTCGCCTCTGGACTCCTGGAGGAGACCACAAGGTCTTCGAACCGACCGTTTCCGGCCACGCCTCTAGCCGCGGCCCTGAGCCCGGCGGGTGACATTACCGGGAGCGTCTCTAGGCTGGGCTGGGAGGGGCTGGAGCTCGACACGGGGAGACGCGTCCAGCGCTTGGCTCTAGACGCCTGCGTGGGATTCGCACGCGACGCTCGCAATCGTTGGATCGCCGTCTTGATGCCCTCTCGCCGAGTCAGGCTCCTGACCCCTCAGCTCGGAGAAGCTGGCCACCTCGACGCGCCCGCTCCGATCAAGTCCGTCCGAGCGTTGGCGAGCGGCGGACGCGGCGGTCTCATCGTCGGCTGCCAGACGGGCAGCCTTGCGATCCTGGGAGACGACGGTCGCACTCGCGCGGTCCACCCAAGGGCCCATACCTCGAGCGTATTCGCCGTCGCGGCTGATCGCGAGAGCAAGCACTTCGTGAGCGGAGGCAAGGACGGCCTCAAAGTGTGGGCGGCAGACGGCCGCTTGACGCTCAGCGCCCCCTCCTTCAAGGACATAGTCCAGCTGGAGTTCCAACCCCACGGGAGCCTCCTCGCGATCTCGACGAGAGCGGCGATCCATGTCGTGCCCGCGGGCGCATGGTCGACCTCGCGCGCGCACCTCGTCGGCTGCTCGGCGACGTGGTCGCCCGACGGAAAGTCACTCGGAGTCGCCGACACCTTCGGGACGCTCAGGATCCACGAGGTCCCGAGCTTCCGCGTGGTGCGGACCCTCGCCCAACCAGCCGAGCGACGCCTGAGCGACCTCAGCTGGAGTCCAGACGGCCGATTCTTGGCTGGGCTCCTCGGCACAAAAGGCCTCTGGATCTGGGACCTCGAGGACGAGGCGCGCTCACAGCTCCTGCGCTCCGCCACGGCCATGGGCCTCGTCTGGACCCCGTCCTCGAAGCTGATCGCTGCGCTCCCAAGCGGAGCCAACCCGGTCTGGGATCCCAAAGCCTCCAGCGTCGGCGCGCCGAGGCCAACGAAGGGATACGTCGGAGCCATCGCGTGGGCGCACGACGGAAGCTCCCTCGTCACGGCCAGCGGAACGGTCGCGCAAGTCTGGAGCCCAACCGGTGGGACCTCCCTCGCGACTCTCGAGCATCGCGGACTCAAGCTGGCCGGCGAGTCGCGCAGAGTCGGCGCCGTCGCGATCACGCGCGAGGGCAAAATCCTCACCCAAGTCCGCCCCAGCGGGCACGTCCTCCTCTGGTCGCGGGAGGGGAGGTTCATAGGTGCGATTCAGCCCTCCGCGCTCGAGATGGCGCTCAACCCGAAGGACGGAATGCTGGCCCTCGTCGGTCCCTACGACAAGATCCACCACGTCGACCCCGCTAAACCAACCCCCAGGCCGAACGCTGAGGACCTGGCCATACCAGCCCCTCCAAACCCACTCCAGGCCTTCGACGAGCTGGAGCCCAGATGGTCAAACGCTGCTGGTCGCCCAATCGCGAACGCTGACCCGGTTCTCGCCCGTAGCCAGCCCAAAGACGTGGAAGATCGCGGGCAACGGCGTTGGCCTCGGGATCGCGGCCCACCCCACGCGACCCCGCGTGGCCTTCGTCGGGCAGAGATCACTCAAGGGAGTGGGAATCGGCTACAAGTTCACGGCCCAGAGCATGTCGATCCGAGAGTTGGATCTGATCACTGGGGACGAGCGGGTGCTGTGTCCAACCACCCCGCCCGTCCAGTTCCCTAGATACGATCCAAGTGGGCGACTCCTGGTCGCGTCGGGAACCACCCTCGCGATCGTGGACACCGAGCGTGGCGGAATGGTGCTCGAGGCGACTGGTCGTTGGGGGAGCGCGGCCTTCAAGCCTGGTCCGCGCTCCGACATCGCGGTTGGGCTCAGCAACCGACTTCTTCTGCTGTCCCTCACGGACCTCGGCGTCGGAGTGGGCAGTCGCGAGCTGCTCCGTCGCGTCTGGAAGGAGACCGGCTACGTCGTGGCCGGCGGAAGGCTCCATTCCGTCGATGCCGAAGCTGAATTCGACTTCCTAGCGGCTGGAGACTGAGGTCTAGAATCCGTGAGGCGATAGCGCCTGCTAGACAGCGTCCTCGTCGAGCAGGACTCGGTGGGCCGGGGTCTCAAGGTCGTCGAACTGGCCACCCTTGATCGCCCGCACGCAGCCGAGCAGGAAGACAGCGCTCAGCACGAGGCCAAGGGGCAGGACGAGGTAGAGGACCGACACGCGCGCTCCTGGCTGGGCTAACCCGAGCCGAGGGCCCAGGCTCAACCAATAAAATGGGGACGAGGCGCCAAGGCAGTGCCTTCCCCGAAACATTCGGGTTGAGCCCCCATGAAGGCTCCACAGTGGCGCCACGCCCCCGTGTGATCGACGAACCCAAGGGACTGAGTCGACGGTCTCCTAGCCTCTTCGCAATCTCGGTACCAGACAGCGGCTACGGAAACAGAGGACTTGAGGCTCAGATGTGTCACCGCCCTGGGAATCGCGGTGGGTACGCGTCTCCTTGCCGGGACCGATCTGGAGTCATGAGCTCAGGGATGGTTAGGTTGCGAAGTGCGGGCAGCACCCCCTGCAAAGTCCAACGCGATTTGCCATCCCGACCTCAATCCAACTAGCCTGTGGGCGATGGCTGGCAGCCCCCCCAAGCTCGAACACACCGCCGAAGGAGATCCGCTCTATCCGGCGGGTCAGATCCTGCGCTCCGCTGGAATCAGCCGACAGCAGCTCTACCAGTACACGGCGCTTGGCCTGATCGGCGGGATTCGCTTCAACAAGAACGGGTATCGGCTCTACCCCAAGAGCGTGTTCCGTCACCTCAAGCTGATCCGAAGCCTGAACCGACTCGGCTACACGCTCGCCGACATAAAGGAACTCTTCTCGCAGCGGCTCGTCTCCCAGCGCTGAGGAGCCTTCGTGAAGCCCTCGCCATGAGTGACTCCGAGCTCAGAGACCTGGAGCGGCGCTTCCGCGAGTCTGGCAGCAGCAGCGACGAGACGGCTTGGCTCTCCGCCCGCGTGCGGTCCGGCGACCTCGCAAGGGACCGGCTCAAGCTGGCCGCCTACTGTGGACACCCTGCGGCTGTGGGTGCTGTCGGCGACCAAGATCCCCGTGATCCGGCCTCGGTGCCGACCGCCTCTACCTGGGACGCCGACACGGGGGAGTTCGTGGACATGCGAACCGGGCGCGGATCGTGCTGGAGGTCGTGCGTCGCGAGGTCGTGCCTTGGGCGCTCGGCTATCTCGACCCCGTCCGCGAGCGCGTCGAGGCCCGCCAGCGGGAGGCTGCCGGTGAGAGCTAACAAGGGGCCGGTGGCGAGAAGCGCCTGAATCCGCCACACCCCGGCTGCGGCTCGTCAGGGTTGATCCCTTTGTAGATCCGGCACACATAGGGCCTGCGGTCGTAGATCGCGCAGGCCGACAACCCGTCCTCAGCCGTGATCAGGTGCTTGATTCTCACTGGGGTTGTTCTCACATGAGAACTGCTACACCCGCAGGTTCCGATCTGCCGTTCTAACAACCACCTCCGACGGCCAGGCTCATTCGTCTCTCGGGGACACCCGAAGCTTGAACGGGTTGACTCGGATCGCGATCTCAATCGGGCGAGGGCGAGCTCTGGTTGCCTGAGGAGTCCCGACCGTCCGGCTGAGGTTCTCCCTTCGCGTTGCCGTCGAGGCGTCGCCGGAGAAGCTCCTCAAGCGCGGGCGTCGGCGCCGTCTCTAGGGCCAGCTGGCGGTAGCGGCGAGCGGAGCCTTCGTTCTCACACCGCCCATGGAGATCTGCGAGGACCGCCGCCCAGGAGAAGGAGCCCGCTAGCCACGTGGGCGGCTGAAATCCGTCCAGCACGGCCAAGCCTTCCTGGGGGCCCCGCCACTCGGCTACCGCCACGGCTCGGTTCAGCCGGTGCAGCGCCGAGGGCGCGACCTGCTCCAAGAGCAGATACCCCTCGGTGAAGAGCAGATACAGCACGCCCTGGACCGCGGGCAGGCGCTCCGCGCACTGCTCGATTCGGAGCTCGCCCAGCGTCTCGGCCTGCGCACGCAGACGCTCTCGAGCCCGCGCGAGCCGCTTGTAGAGCGAGGCTTCGTTGCAAAACAGCCTCTGCGCAATCTCGCCGACGCTAAACCCGCAGAGGGTCTTGAGCGCCAGCGCCAACTGAGACTCAACCGGGATCGCCTCGTCGCAACACACGAAGAGCATGCGCAGCAGGTCGTCCTCGACCTCGCTCGGCAACCGGGGCTCGGCCTCCGTCGCGACGAGGGGCGGCGGCGCCTCGGCGAGGAGGCGCCGCCTGCGCCCGCGTGCGCGCAGGTCCCCCATCAGAGCGTTGTGGGCGACCCGGAACACCCACGCCGACGGCTGCTCGGGGAGCCCCCCGCTGGTCCAGGTCTCAAGGGCCTTGAGCAGCGCAGATTGGGCCGCGTCCTCCACCGCTTCGAGTTCACAAACGCCGACACGCCGCACCAGGGACGCCACCAGGCGGCCGTATTCGTGACGAAAGAAGTTCTCGACCAGCCCGGAGAAGGCCGTCAGGGGGCGCTGATCTCCCGGAGCTCGACGGTCGTGCCCGAGAAGGTGACCCCGGGGCAAGCGCGGGTGACCTCCGCCGCCTCCTCGAGGCTGTCGGCGAGCAGAATCATGAAGCCCCCCACGATCTCCTTGCCCTCGACGAAAGGCCCGTCAATGCGGCCCTCGGCCGTGAGGACTGCTCCGCCGCCCAGGCGTCCACCCATGTCGGCAATGTTGTCTTGGAACTTCTCACGCCAAGCGTTGAACTTGGCGTACATGTCTTCCATTTGCGCAGGCGAGGGGGTCTCGCAGCTGCCGGAAGCGGAACGAAGAATGCACAGATACTTGGTCTTCGACATGGGGTCTCCTTGTCTCTAGGTTGCCTTGCCAGCCGCAGCTGACACCCTATGACGCGCGAGCGGTCACGCATTGGACATCGAATCTAAGGGGGCGGGAGTCGGGGTGGGAGACGCTCTGCAACGGGCAGCGAATACACTCGGAGGGTGTCGGCTACCGTCTGTCCCCTCTGCCGCGAGTCCCTCCACGACGCTGACCTCGTCGCTTGTCCCGGGTGCCAGGCTGTCTTCCACCAAGCCTGCCGTCTCGAACTCAGCCCTCGGGGCTGCGCCACGCTTGGCTGCTCCGGCCTGGCGTCGCTCGATCCTGTCGGGCGCCCGGAGTCGCGAATCGTAGCTCGAGTCGCGGCTCGTGAGCTCGTGAGCTACCCAGTGATTCGCAGGCTGTGGTTGAGAGCGAGCACGTTTCACGTCTTGGTGCTCCTCGCCGCCGTCCCCTACGTCCTCGGAATCGTCGTCGCGACCGTCATGTTCGCCGCCCGCGGAGATTGGAAGAAGCTAGCGACCACCCTGCCTCACTGGGGCGTCATCGCGGCGGTCCTCAGCGCGTACGCCATCCTCCACCACCTCGCAGGACGACCCCCCCGCTGGCGGGCGGACTATCGCTGGGGCCGCCGCCTCCGCGCGCCAGAGCGCATGGTGCGCCGCGGCCTCGGTCTCGCTCTCGCTTGCCTGCTCCTGCTTCCGCTGGCCGCCCTACTCGCGCAGGAGTTCGGCCCCCGCGAGCGGCGGGCCTTCGCCGCTTGGGGCTGGGCAGTGGCGCTGGTCCCTGCCCTCCTCGCGGGAGCGCCGGTCTTCTTCCGGCTGGCGCGAGCGTGGAAGTACCGAGGCGGACAGGTCTCCTACGAAGCGCTCCCGCTCAGACGAAGCGCTCCGATCACACTCACCTTTCAGCTCCCACGAATCCTCGGAGCGTTCGGCGAGCTGCGGCTCGTCCTCCGCTGCGTCCGCGAAGAAGACGTGACGCGAGGCGCGGGTCGCAACGCGCATCGGGAGCGAGTGGCCTGGGAATTGGCCCGCGAGGAGTGGGTCATTGAGGAGGCCGAACTCGGCGAGCGACGCGAAGTCTCGCTTCGCCTTCAGCTGTCTAGCGAGCTGCCCGCCTCCAACCTGAGCGGCGAGAGCACGACCTATCACGAGCTGCAAGCGGACGCCCTCGCGCCCGGGCTCGACTACCACGCGCGCTTTCTGCTCCCGGTCTACTGAGCGTCGGGGACGTCTGTCTCGGGGGCGCCTCCATGGCAGAGGTCTACCGAAGACGAGGCACGGCTCCCCCCGCGCAGTCGGGCACGCTCGAGGCGCCAGGGGACCCAGATCGCCTCCCACACGTCGCCCCAGCCGAGCTTGCTCTGGCCGACACGTCGATCCGTGAACACGATCGGGACCTCACGGATCGAGGCGTCGGCCACCTGAGCTCGCCAGAGCAACTCGACTTGAAACGCGTAGCCGCCCGCGCAGAGCTCCTCGCGCAAGAGCCGACGAAGGAGCGCGCTCCGGTAGACGCGAAACCCGCCCGTTGGATCGTGGGCCGTCAACCCGAGGACCGCCCGGGCATAGAGCGCGCCGCCCCGACTCAGTAGGCGGCGGTGGAGGCCCCAGTGGCGCACGCCCCCGCCGGGCACGTAGCGCGATCCGAGCACGAGGTCGGCTGGCTCTGCTGCAGCCAGGAGTTGGGGAAGCGCCTCTGGGTCGTGGGAACCGTCGGCGTCCATTTCGAGCACGTAGGCGTAGTCGCGCTCCAAGGCCCAGCGAAAACCGGCCACGTAGGCGCGGCCGAGGCCCTCCTTCGCGGCCCGGTGGAGGACGTGGACCCGCCCGTCCTCCTCGCGGAGTCGGTCGGCCAGCGCTCCCGTCCCGTCAGGACTGTTGTCGTCGACGACGAGGACTTCCAGCGCGATTCCGGATCTGGCTTGGACGCGCTCCGCCTGCCCAAGGACGCCCCGGACCGTTCGGCTCAGGTTCTCCCACTCGTCGTAGGTCGGCACCACGACGAGCGCCCGCGAGGCGGGAGAGGCTCGAGGCGAGTCCTGCTCAACGGGCACGCGGAGACTCGCGGCGCTCGGGAGGCCGCTAGATCCGAGACCAGGTCGACTCGCCCTTGCGAGCTTGAACCTGGATCCCATGCTCCTTGAGCTGAGCGCGGATCGTGTCCGCCCCAGCCCAGTCCTTGGCCTCTCGCGCGGCGCCCCAGGCGGTGAAGAGCGCTTGGTCTTCCGGGGTGAGGCCCGCGTCTGCTTCGGGCTTGAGAACGCCGAGGACTTGATCCACGTCGTCTAGGACCGAGACCACGAAGCGCCCAAACTCCTCGTCGAAGTCGGGCAGCTTGTTGACGTCGGTCACGAGCTCGAACAGCTTTCCGAGCGCAGCCGGCACGTTCAAGTCGTCCGCGATCGCGGCCCGAATGGCCGCTTGGTAGCCCTCGACCAAGGCCCGAGCCCCGTCACCTACAGGGCCCCCGCCGCGAATCGTGAGCCCCCGGCGGAACTCGTCGAGGCGGTGAATCGCGCTCCGGGCTGCCTCGATCGAGTCGAACAGGACCGGCCGGCGCTCCTCCCCTTCGCCCTCGTAGGTGACTTGGAGGTTGAGCTTCTTGCTGTAGTGACCGGTCAAGAGCGCGTAGCGCACCTCGCGCCCGGTCGCGCCGGCGACCTCCTGCAGCTCGCGGAAAGTGAAGAAGTTCTTGAGGCTCTTGGACATTTTCTTGCCGCCGACCATCAAGTGCTCGTTGTGCACCCAGAACTTGCTGAAGACCTTGCCCGTGGCTGCTTCGGCCTGCGCGATCTCGTTCTCGTGGTGGGGGAACACGAGGTCGATCCCACCCGCGTGAATGTCGATCGACTCGCTGAGGTGCTCCATGGCGAGCGCCGAGCACTCGAGGTGCCAGCCCGGCCGGCCCTTGCCGAGCTCGGTCTCCCAGAACACGTCCCCGTCCTCCTCGCTCCAGGCCTTCCAGAGCGCGAAGTCGGTCACGTCGTCCTTCTCATACTCGTCGGCAGCGACCCGGCCACCGGCCCCGGCTCTTAGCGTGTCCACGTCGAGGTGCGCGAGCTGGCCGTAGTTCTCAAAGCCCGAGATCTTGAAGTAGTAGGAGCCGTCGTCGCTCTGATACGCGAGGCCCTTGGCCTCGAGGCGCTTGACGAGCGCGACCATTGAGTCGATCGCGTCGGTCGCCCGAGGCATGGCGTGGGGGTGAAGAATCCGCAGCTCGTCGAGGTCCTCGAGGAAGAACTGGGTGTAGCGGTCCGTGAACTCCCGCAGCGACTGCCCCGCCTCGCGCGAACCCCGAATCGTCTTGTCGTCGACGTCGGTCAGGTTCATGACGTGACGAACCTCGTAGCCCAACCACTCGAGACTGCGGCGAAGGACGTCGTAGAACACAAACGCGCGCCAGTTGCCTATGTGCACGTGGTTGTAGACCGTCGGGCCGCAGGTGTAGAGCTGAATCGGGCGCTCGCCGGGGGCCGGGAGGGACTCCTTCGCACGACTGAGCGTGTTGGTCAGGGTCAAGGTCATCTTCGCTCCTGCGGCTGCGACACCTCGACGCGACGCCCAAGGCGTCCTGTCGAAGGGGCGCGGATTATTCCACTGAGGGCGAGCCAGGACGAGCCCCGACTCAGAACGGGAACCCAATTCGCGGGAGGGTCCCCTCGATCCGGGAGATCGAACGTGCCAGGATCGGGCCATGACTCGACCTGACCCCACCCTGGCCGAACAAAACGAACGTCTCCGGGCCCAGCTCGGCGCGATCACCGACATTGGCCTCGCGCTCTCGGCGGAGCGCGACTTGACCTCGCTCCTGCGAACGCTCTTGACCAAGGCCCGCTGGCTGGCCCACGCCGACGCGGGTTCGCTCTACCTCACCGAGGGCCCCAACCGCGAGAAGCTCCGCTTCGTGCTCGCTCAGAACGACTCCCTTGAGGTCCCCTTCGTCGAAATGCTCCTCGACGTGACCCACAAGACGATCGTGGGCCACGCCGTCCTCTCGCGCGAGACGCTCAACCTCCCCGACGTCTACCACCTCGATCCAAAGGAGCCTTACTCGTTCTCGACCCGCTTCGACGAGTCGGTCGGCTACCGCTGCAAGTCCGTGCTCGTGATCCCCATGATCGATCACCGCGAACGCGTGATCGGGTGCCTCCAGCTGATCAACCGCAAGCCAGAGCGCGAGACCCTCCTCGAGGGACCGACCCACGCCGAGAGCATTGTTGAGCCCTTCCCCGAGGAGACCGTTCGGCTGATGGAGTCCCTCGCCAGCCAGTCCGCAGTCGCGATCGACAAGGCGCGCCTGATCGACGACCTTGAGAACACCTTCGAAGGCCTCGTGATGGCGTCGGTGATCGCGATCGAAGCACGCGACCCCACGACCTCGGGTCACTCAGAGCGCGTCGCGACTTTCTCGCTCGAGTTGGCCAAGGCCGTCAGCGACGTCGGCCAGGGCAAGTTCAAGGAAATCGAGTTCAACGAAACTCAGCTCAAAGAGCTCCGCTACGCGAGCCTGCTCCACGACTTCGGCAAGGTCGGGGTCCGCGAGCGAGTCCTGATCAAGGCTAAGAAGCTCTACCCCTGGGAGCTCGAGAACGTGAAGCTCCGCTTCGCCTGCGCGATCCGAGAGCGCGAGTCACGCTCCCTCCGCGAGCTGATCGCAATGATCGCCAAGGCTGGCAAGGGCTTCGACCCGCGCCCCTTCGTCGAGGCCACAGAGCAGTCGATCGCGGCCGAGACCCGTCGGCTCCTCGACATGCTCGAAATGATCCTGCGCGACAACGAGCCCCGCCTCCTCCCCGATGGCCACGCCGAGCAGCTTCACCACGTGTGCGCCGAGTCCTACACCGATCTCGACGGGACCCAGCAGCCGCTCCTCCTCGGCGGCGAGGTCAGCAACCTCGCGATCCCGCGCGGCTCGCTCAACCGCGACGAGCGCCTCGAGATCGAGTCGCACGTGTCCCACACCTGCAGCTTCCTCTCGCGGATTCCTTGGACCGAAGAGCTCCGCGACCTGCCTCGAATCGCCGGCGGCCACCACGAGAAGCTCGACGGAAGCGGCTACCCGCACGGGCTGACCGACGCCGAGATTCCGGTTCAGTCCAAGATCATGAGCGTGGCGGACATTTTCGACGCGCTGACCGCTTGGGATCGGCCCTACAAGAAGGCGGTCCCCCTTGAGAAGGCGCTCGCGATCCTCGACGCCGAGGCCAAGGCGAACCACCTCGAGGTCCAGCTCGTGGAGATCTTCAAGGAGCGCAAGCTCTACGAGTGCGTCCGTCGCGAACGCGGCAGCTCTGGGACCTTCCGCGCTCTCCGGAGCTGACGCCTCGCAGCAGCCTAGCTGCGGACGACGCGCGAGCTTGCGAGGGCTTGGTTCTTGAGCGAAGTGTCGAGCGGAAACTGGCGCCCGCGAGCGAAGAGGCTCGTCTTGCCCTTCTCGTTCTTGCCGATCGTGAAGACCGTGCCTATGGGGAGGTGCTCGATCGACCAGCCGCCACGAAACAGGCCTCGCAGGCCGAACATGTCGGTCGTCAGCACACGCTCTTGATCGCTCATCACAGCTCCTCTGGGGGTGTCCCCAGGACGTCGCAACTATACTCCCGCCTTCAGAGCTGGACCAGCAAGAGCAGGATCCAAGGAGCAAGCTGTCATGAAGAGCTGGACCGCGACCGCACTGGCTGCCGCCCTCCTCGCTGGAGCCCTCCTCGGCTGCAGCGACCCTCCCCCCGAGCCGGCGCCGGCAGAGACTCCCGCTCC
>JAESQQ010000560.1 GCA_016765095.1 Planctomycetota bacterium
CTCGAGGTCGCGGACGAGGCCGTGGCCTTCGGTTCGAGGCGGTACTCGCGCATGCGCCGCAGGGCATCCTGCTTGTCGTGCTTGGCGAGGTGGTCGACGAACAGGATGCCGTTGAGGTGGTCCATCTCGTGCAGCCACACGCGGGCGAGATAACCCTCGAGCTGCACGGTGTGGTCCTCGCCACCGAGGTCCTGGTAGCCGACCTCGACCCGCAGCGGGCGCTTGAGCGGGTAGAACAGGCCCGGGAACGACAGGCAGCCTTCGTCGCCGTCCTGCAGGTCGTCCTCGGACGCGTCGAGGACGAGCTCGGTCAAGGCGAGGCGCAGCCAAGTCGCGGTCGGGCAGCGGGTCGCGTCGCAGCACACGATATGGAGCCGCTGGCGGCGCTCGAGGTAGCGCCAAGGCGAGCGAAAGAAGAGCGCCTTGACGTCGATCATGGGCCGCTCGGTGCCGAACACGAAGGCGGAGACTGTGGTCGTCGTGATCTCCGCTCGGGGGGTGCGCAAGAACCTCCCCGAGGCCTCGAGGTGCCCCGCGCCGGCAAACACAGGGCGCGTTGCCAGAAAGGGGAGCAGGTCGGGCTGGTGGCGGCTGTAGAGCGTCCAGCGGGCCGTGATCGAGAACAGCCTGCCTCCGACTCGAGCTAGCGCGACGAAGATTCGAGCTGCGATCCCCTCGAACGGACCCGGTCCGCCCTCGACGAGGTAGCGGCCAGCGCGCTCCAGGACTCCGACTCCAGCCTGGAAGGGCGCCCCGAGCCCTGGGATCTGAGCGGGGAGCGCCAAGACTCCGTAGACGAAGAGGCCCACGACCGAGAGCGCGATCAAGGGGACGAGGTAGAGCCCGAAGCCAACGACCAAGACCGTCAGCACCAGGGGGTGGAGCAGGCACATGGCTAGCCAGGCTCGAGCCCCGTGCGCGCGATCCTCGACTTCGTAGCTCTCATGAGCTCCGTAGGCGTTGCCGAACCGATCACAGGTGTTCCCGAGCAGGATTGGTTCGGACGGGCCCGCGGGGGGCTCACCCTCGGCCACGATTGGCGCCGCCTGGCCCAGATGGGTCTTCACCTCCCGGCGTGCCTCCAGGAGCGCCGGCTCTTGAGCCTGGGTGTAGAGAGCGGCCTCCTGGGCGCCGGCGCACTCCGGGCTCGCCCACTCCAGGAGGCCCTGGCGTGGATCCTCGATCTGGCTGATCTCGAAGTGGAGGAGGGATCCGTCGTCGAGGAATCGTCCCCCTTTGTAGTAGAGGGCCTGGCAGCTGCGGTGGTGGCGGAGGAGGGCCCGTTCGAGCTCGTCGTAGATCGCTCGAGCGTCCAGATCCGCCCCTCGGGCCCCGAGCGCGACCTCTCGTTCAGTCCCGATCGGGCGCATGGCTCACCCTCGGCTGAGCGTGTTCATTTGTGGCGCGGTGCGTCAACTTCTGGTGCCAGCCGGGTTTGCCGCGCATGCCGCTCTGCGTCGTAAACTCATACAGGATAATGTTCGCAGCTGTCTTGGAGGATCGCTATACTCCCAGCCGAAGCGAGAGGAAGCTCAATGGTGACATCCCCCGAAGCCGACCTTGCCGACCTCACCGACGTGTCCGTTGTTGAAGAGGTTGCCGAGGATACTCGCTACGCCCTCCAACGGAGCCGAGCCGCACGCCGCGGCCAACTCCCAAGCCGGCTCCTGCTCAATCGAGCCCGGACCGAAGGAGAGGCGCACCGTCGCTTGGAGGAGAGCACTGACAACGAGTCACCCTTCTCCCATCCCAGCGTTTCGGAGTCTTGGGACTAGCCTGCTTTGGGTTTGACGAGGTAGGGGCGGGGTTCTCGCCCGAGCGGTACGGCATGTGGCAAGGCGGGCGGGGGTAAACCCCGCCCCTACTACAAATGCCGAGGGGCCCTACGGGGCCCGTTTTCATTGGTTCTCCTGCTCGGGGCGCTCCTTCTCGGGGCGAGGGGCCGCGAGACGGGCGGGCTGGCCGGTCGCTAGGGCGTAGGTCCAGGGATCGGCCAAGGTCGGGGTCCCCTCCTGGGCGAAGGGCAGGGAGGGTTCGCCTTGGCTTCGGCCACGCATGCTGCGCCCGCCGGCGTGGCCCAGAACGCCTAGCCAGGCTCCCAACACGACCGCCAACGCGACCCGCCGGCGCTGCGCTGGGGCCCACTCGCGCACCAAAGACACAAGCTCTGGGGCCGCGGGGAGGGCCAGCAGGCAGAGCGGGGCGATCGTGAACCGCGAGGGATCGTCGGTTGACCAGACCAGGATCGTGGCCAGGGCCAGGCCTCCGGCGAGGGCTTGAGGGAGCCGCGTCGCCTGGCGGCGGAGCGCGAACAGGGCCAGGGGCACGATCGCGGCTGCGTTCTTAGGCAGGAGCACGGCCTCGATCTGGTGGATCGCGTTGCGCCCGACGCCGCCTAGGACTTGGACCACGCTTGGCCCCTGACTCACGTCTGGCCCCATGAGTTGGCGGTAGTCCCCGACCGCGAACAGCTCGAGCTGAGGGGCGAGCGTCCCCGTCAAAGCGAAGATCCCGCCCTCCAGAACCGCGACTCCGAGCGCGACTTTCGCGGCCGCCTTGAAGCCCTCGTGGTGGCCGAGCCAGATGAGCACGAGCGGAGCCAGGACCCAGGCCTCGGGGCGTGCGTGGCGCGCCAGCACGAGCGGGATCGCGAGCAAGAGCAGCCGGGGCCAGCCACCGCGCTCCCAGAGCGCGAGGGCCAGGGCCCCTAGGACAAGGCAGAGCCCCAAGGGCTCCGCCCAGAGGTGGATCGAAGCTCGCACCAGGAAGGGCTGCCAGGCGACGCTTAACCCGCCGACGAGAGCCGCGAGAGAGGCGCTGACGGGCGGCAGGCCGCGCCGGAAGGCGAGGACCCACGTCAAGCCGAACGCGAGGACGGCGGCCAAGGCCGCCAACGCCACCCCGGTCAACTGGAGGGTCGCTGTGGGCCAACCACGCTCGGGAGACACGAACAGGCTCAGCGCCCAGGGGTAGAGGGGAGCGCGCTCCCCATAGGCCTCGTGGCGGGCCGGCGCGTCGGGCGCGACGCCTGAGTAGCGGACTCGAATCGGGAGCTGAAAGCCCTCACCCCCCCTCAGGCTGCGCGCGATCAGGAGGTATTCCGCGGCGTCCGGGCTCTGGTTGAAGCCTCTCAGGGCGGGCTCGAGGCGGGGCAGGACGGCTAGGACCGCCACGGCCAGGGCCAGGAGCCACAAGGCTCGCCGGCTCAGGCCCCTCGAGACAGGGTCGCAGGTTGACGTCTTCCCCTCGCTCATCCCCGCCTCGCGACTTCCGAGCGAGCGGAGCTTGGCCGGTTCCCCCTCGGAGCCCGAGGACCTAGGCCAACCCGGCTCGCGACGGCCCCCCGGAGCAGTATCATGCTCCGCCCATGAGCATCATTTCCATCCCCACCCGAATCCGCAGCCTGAAGAGGCTCCCGCAGATCGTGCGGGTCGCGCTCAAGTACGGGTTCGGCGACGTCGTCGCGCGCGCTGGACTCGACACGGTGCTTCACCGGGTCAAGAGTATCCTGATTGCCGACGCAGACCCCCTCGTCGCCGACCTGTCGACCGAAGAGCGGATCCGAATGATGCTCGAGGAGCTCGGGCCGACGTTCGTGAAGCTCGGTCAGGTCATGGCGACTCGCCCGGACTTGATCCCCCTGAGTCTGGCCACCGAGCTGCGTAAACTCCAAGACAAGGTCAAGCCTTTCGACACCAAGGGGATCGCGACGCTCGTCGCTGAGGAACTCGGTCAGCCGGTCGCGGACGTGTTCAGCAAGTTCAACGACCAGCCCCTCGCGGCGGCCTCGATTGCCCAAGTTCACCGCGCGACGCTCAAGGACGGCCGGGAGGTCGTCCTCAAGATCCAGCGCCCGAATCTCAAGCGCGTGATCGAGACCGACCTCGCGATCCTGAACTGGCTCGCCTCGGCGGCCGAAGAGAACATTCCTGAGCTGCGACGCTACTCGCCCTTGGGCTTGGTCTCTGAGTTCGAGAAGTCGCTGACTAAGGAGATCGACTTCGAGACCGAGGCCTACCACATGCGTCGGTTCGCGAAGAACTTCGCGGACGACCCCGACGTCTACGTGCCTGAGGTCTACGGCGAGTGGAGCACCTCGCGGATCCTCTGCGAGGAGTTCATAGACGGGACCCCGCTCAACGATCCCTCGATTCGGGATTGGCCAGCGGACGATCGCCGCAAGCTGGCCCAGGTCGGGATCCGCGTGATCTTGGAGCAGGCCCTCGTGCACGGCTTCTTCCACGGTGATCCGCACCCCGGCAACATCTTCGTCTTGCCGGACAAGCGGCTCGTGATGATCGACTACGGGATGATGGGGATCCTCGATCAGGAGCGGATCGACGACATTTTGACCTTCCTCGTCGCGGTCCTGACTCGGGATCTCGACAAGCTGATTCGGCTGTTCTACAAGCTCGAGTTGATCGGGGAGAACGCCGACATTCGCAGCCTTCGGCGCGGGATCGACGACTTGATCTCACGCTTCGAGTCGGTCGAGCTCGCCCAGATCAACATTGGCCGCTACCTGACCCAAGTGTTCGAGGTCGTGATCCGCCACGACGTGCAGATTCCCTCCGACTTGTTGATGGTCGGCAAGGCCCTCGCGACGATCGAGGGCGTCGGGCGTGACCTCTACCCCGAGCTGAATACGCTCGAGGAGATCCGCCCGATCATTCTCAAGATCTACCTCGGCCGCCTGACCGACCCCGGCTACTACGCTCGCACCCCGCGGCGGATCACCGAGGACCTCCTCTACCTCCTCGAGACGGGTCCCCGTGACCTGCGCCTCAGCCTTCGCAAGCTGCGGGAGGGAGAGCTCAAGACCAAGCTCGAGTTGGTCGGCCTGGAGAAGGCGCAGCGCGGTCAAGCCCAGGCCATGAACCGCCTCTCGCTGGCGCTCGTGAACACGGCCTTGATCATGGGTTCGACCTACCTCTTTGCACACGCGACGCAACCTGAGCTCGTGGCCTACGTCGGCGAGTTCCCGCTCAACGGGCTCCTGGGGTTGTTCGGATTCGGTTTGGCCGTGGTCTATGGAGCGGTCCTCACGATAGGCTTCCTCCGCTCGGGGGCGTTCTAGTGGCTGGACCCGGAAACACCGGTAGAGGTGGATGTAGGGGCGGGGTTTACCCCC
>JAESQQ010000561.1 GCA_016765095.1 Planctomycetota bacterium
CGGGGGTAAACCCCGCCCCTACATTCACCTGTACCGGTGTTCCGGGTCCAGCCGTAGAAATCTCCGGCGAAGAATGAGCCGGCGATTTCTACGCTCTATCCGCGAGGCAGCGGTTGTAGAGGTCGGCTGGCTCGAGGAACACGAGACTGACGGCCTTCCCGAGCTTGATCCGAGCCCCGGATTTGACGGGGAGCCCCTCTTGGCCGGGCTCGACGGGGACCTCCCCGATCGTGGTCCCGTTGCGAGAGTTCGCGTCGCAGATCCGCCACCCGGAGACTGCCTCACGGAAGTAGGCGTGGAACTTGCTGATCTTCTGGTGCTCGATCACGAGGTCGTTGTTGGCGGCGCGGCCAATGGTGATCATCATTCCGAACGCGTTGGCGTCGGGTCGTTTGCGAACGGCCAAGACCATGGAGCCCTCGCGCTCACCCGACTTCGTAACGGCCTCCTTGGTGAACTTGACAGTCAGGAAGCCAGAGTCCTGCGCGTTAGCGGTCTGGGTAATCAAGACGTAGGGGACCTCGATCGCCTTCAAGAAGTCGTCACGACCGAGCGAGCCGAACTGCACCAAAAACGTCTGATAGGAAATCACGATCCCCCTCCCAAGAGGCGGGATTGTAGCGACGACCCCAGCCGGAGGGGTGGGGTATCTCCGACCCGCCCAAAGGGAGATTCCTCCCCCTCGGGCCGACGCCTCCAGCGTCGGTGAGACCACAGCCACTGCTCGGGGTGCTCCCGAATCGCCTCCTCCATGGCAGCGTTGATCCGAGTCGTGATCGCGAGCAGATCCGCCTGGCGATCCGCAGTCTTGCGGTGACGGATCACGTCGAAGATCCGCAGCCGATAGCGAAACGGAGCCACGCGGTGAGCGGTCACGACCACGATCGGAGCCTTGGTCAACACATGGAGCGAGGCTGGAGCCGTGCTCGTGGCAGCGGGGACGCCAAAGAAAGGCGCGAACACGCGGTTCTTGCGCGCCTCCTGGTCGACGTTGATTCCGATCGCCTCCCCGCGGTTGAGCGCCTTCTTCATAGCCCACAGCGAACCGCGCACGTCGATCACGCGCTGCCCCCCAGCCTGGCGGCGCGAGAGGACCCAATCGTCGACTTGGGGGTGCCCGCTGAACTTGGCGACGCTCGTGATCGTGAAGCCCAGCAGGCCCGCTATGTGGCCTGCCAGCTCCCAAACGCCAGCGTGGCCCGCGACGAAGATCACCCCTTCTCCGCGCTCGTAGATCTCCCGGAGGCGCTCGAGGTCCTCGCCCACCGTATGGGCCGCGAGGTTGTCCGCCCTCACTGCAGGGAGTCGTAAGAACTCGACGAGGAGGAGAGCTAGGTGCCGGTAGTAGTGCCGCTCGAAGACCCGCAGCTCCTTGGGAGGAGGGAGCCCCTCGCAGGCCAGCTCGAGGTTCCTGCGGAGAGGATCGCCCGTCAGCCTGAAAATGAGGCGCAACAACCCGCTCAGGCGGGTCGCCAATCGATACGCCTCCCGCATGGGCATGCGCGCGACGCGCTCGGCGAGAGGTCGAGCCACGGCCAAGAGCGGAGGGACGAGCCACATTCGCCGCGCGCGCCGCTCCCGTGATCGCTCGCCCACTCCCCCTCCTTTCGCCACTCAAAGACGAGAGGAGTCTACTGACTCAGCCCGCCTCAGTGGACCGACCTCCGAACCCAAAACGAGCTAACCTCAGGGCATGACGAGCGAGGCTCCCAGTCCCGTCCCGCCCACCAAACGCTTGGCGATCGATCCAAGTCGACCGCTCGGCGAAGCCTTGGGGCGCGCCATGGGCGGGATCATTGCCTACGCTCGGGCCCAGACCGAGCTCGCCGTAAACGACCCCGAGAAGGCCGTTCACGGCTACCGAAAGTCGGTCCGGCGCTCGCGCGCGCTCCTCCGGCTCCTGCGGAAGATCGTGCCCAACGAAGAGCACGACGCGCTCGCGGAGGACCTCCGCGAGGCAATGCGTGAGACTTCAGCCGCTCGCGACGCGGACGTCCTAGTGGCGCTCGTGGCTGAGCACGAACGCAAACCCAAGACTCAAGAGGCCCTCGACGCGCTCGAAGCCCTCCTCCGCGAGCAACAGGCGGCCGTGGTCTCCGAGGGCCGCTTGGTTCAAGCCCTCCGCGAGGGCAGCCGACAGTTGGCCGGAGTCCCGGCGCGAGTCGAAACCCACCTCCGAGCCCAAGTCGACCGGCGCGCGCTGCGCGAGGCGCTCGCTTCGAGCCACCGCCGCGCGCGACGGGGGTTCAAGCGAGCCCGTCAAACCCTTGAAGACCAAGACGTGCACACGTGGCGTAAGCGCGTCAAAGAGCTCCGCTACCAGCTTGAGCTAGTCGAGCCCCTGACCGGTGTGTTGACGGTCCACCGTCGCTTGGCCGATCTGGCGGAGTCCTTGGGAACCGTGACCGACTTGATCGTGCTCCGGGACTGCGCCCTGGCTCACCGAGACCGACTCCCTGCTGAGACCACGGAACACCTGATCGAGAGGCTCGAGAGCAAGATCAAGCGGCGGACCGAAGCCCTCCTCGCGAGCGAAGCAGACCTCTTCAGTCGCAAACCGAAGGCTTTCGCGGACCGCGTCCTGCGCGGCGTCGCCGCCTCGGGTCGACTCCTCAGCCCCAGAGACTGAGACCCCCTCGAGAAAAATGCCATTTGCACCTTGGGGCTCTGCTTGCTCTAGTCATGGACATGAAGCCTCTCCTCATCCTGACGCTAATCTTCGCGAGCACCTCGCTCGCGACCGCTGGGACCTACGAAGAGTGGTTCCGCACCGTCGGCGCGGCCCGGCTCGGCGAATACAGCCCCGCCTTTAAGAAGCCCGAGTCGTTCGACGAGGCTGCTCTCCTCGAGACCCTCAAGCGTCGCCTGGGCGCAAACGCGGCGATCGACAAGGCCCAGGTCACGAAGTGGTGGGGCAAAGTCGGTGACCGAAAGATCTCCGTCTGGGGCGACAGCTTTCGGATCACGGCTGGGGGCTTTTGGGTCGTCGTGCGCCGGTTCGAGCTCCCGACACCAGCCGACGCCCTCGCGCTTGGGCTCCATGTTCAGCACGAGGCCTCCGCCGTCGTCCAAGTCCGCGGCAAGCGCCTGATCGTGACCGAGTCCTACTATCGCCTGGACATGAGCCGGAACGCTAACCGAGCCGAAGCAGTCATGACGTCCCTCTGGGACACCTGGAAGGGAACCCCCAAGGACGGCCTCCGCGCGACGCTCCTCGTCTCGGGGCAAGATGGCAACGCGCACTTCGCCGGTGAGATCAACGTCCCCGCAGGTGACGCCGACCTCGAGGACCAGGCGAGGGACTTCCTCGCCAAGGCGGTCAAGCACCCAAACACGCGCGCCGTGATCCTCGAGAATTCGACGGGCGGGCTCGCGTTCCGCTACGCGACCCAGAGCTCACTTGGCCGCTTGGCCGTCGCGATCTCCGCTCAGACCGCCCCCTCCAAGGGCATGAGCGACGCGATCCGCCGCCGCTAGGCCGCTCCCGAGTCTCCGCTAGTTCCGAAAGTCCGCGTGGCAGGTGTCGCAGCGATCCGCGAGGACGCCTGCGGCCTCACTCGCAGCCTTGGTGTCCTTCGCCTCAAGGGCGTCGCGGAGTTCGCGGGCGCTGACCTCTGCGTCTGCCCCGAGGGCGTCGAAGGCCGGCCCCCGCGCGGCTACGCGACGCATCTCTCGGAGCCCCTCCCAAACGAGGGTCGCGAGGTGAGCGGGGTCGGCCTGGGGTGAGGCAGACTCGGGCCAGCCCGCCTTGCGCGCTGTCTCCAACTTTCCCCAGAACGCGTTCAGCTCGACCATGGCAGCTCGGGTCCCCTGGGGCGGAACCGCTTTGGCCGGCGCCGCGATCGCGGCCACGGACTGAGGCCCTGGGGGCTCGAACCCTTGGACCGCGGTGTAGAGGCCCTGGTAGCGCGGGCTGCACCCGCTCTCCCTTAGCCCCGCGACCGCCTCGCCCGGAGTCACTCCGCCGTATGCGATCCGAAGCAGGGCCGCCGCTGCGGGGCCCCGGTGCCGGCCCTGGTGGCAGTGGACGTAGACGACCCCCTGGGGGGAGTCAGCGAAAGCTCGCAGAATCTGGAGGGCTTGGGCGTCGCTGATTCCGTCGTAGCCGATCGGGACGTGGACCACCTTCAGCCCCTGGCGAGCGGCTGCGGCAGGATCCGGCGGGACGCCGTCCACGCTCAGGACCAAGCTCACCCCCCGGGCCGCGAGCGCTGCATAGCCTTCCTCTCCGCCCGGCTCGCCCCCCTGGGCCAAGCGAGCCGACCACTGGTGGTAGTTGGGGATCGCCAGGGCGCCAGGCGCAGGCCCTTCCCCAGAGCCACCGCCCGAGGTGCAAGAGAGGAGGGCCAGGCTCGCTAGGGCCAGAGCCCAGCGCCGCGAGCGACTCACTGAATCGAGCCCAGGAAGGACTCGAGCGCGGCCCGATCGAAGCGCTCTTCACCGCCGATCGCGCCGATCGCGACTTGCTCGCTCCCCTTCGCCACCCGGGGGAGCGTCAGCAGGAGAAGTCGTATTCGGCTCTTCTTCCTCCGCCCGCCCTCATAAGTCAGGACACGCACCTCTCGAGCCTGACCACGGACTTGGAGGGTCAGGCTGCTCTCGGCGAGGGGGCTGACCTCGGTCACCAGCCAGTCCTCGAGCAGCTTGCTCTCCCAGTAACGCTGGACCTCGGCCAAGTCGGCCTGGCCGGTCTCGAAAGTCCACACCGAGAGCGTCAGGCGTCCGGTCAGCGGGACCTTCAACCCGCTGTGGGTATGCGGCACGATCAGGACGATTCGTCGGACCCCGCGGGCGATTCCGCGAAAGCCCCGATAGCCGTCGGGGACCTCACAGGTCACGATCTGCTGGAGGCTCTGCTCTGCGGAGGCTGGATCGCGCTGAGTGTCTCGGTCTGCGGCCACGATCGCCCAGGCCAGGAGCACGAGCAGGAGCCCGATAAAGCCGAGGCAGCCGACGCAGCCAGCCAGTTGCCACTTCACGCGTCGCTCGCTGCGCCGCGCGACGATCTCTGCCACGACCCCTTGCGGGAGGTCTACCCCTTGCGGGAGGTCTTCCACCCGTCCTCCAAGCCGCCCCGGTCCGCGGCGCGGAGAGTGTAGCCCCCTAGGGGCTGTCGGAGAATAACTTCAGGTTCTCGCGCAGGACTCGTCGTTGTGGGCAAGGCAGGCCGAGGGTAAGCGTAGCGGGCTACGTGGCCGAGGTCGAACGCAGCCCACGGCGACGAGGACAAGCGAGAGCCGAAGTTATTCTTCGACAGCCCCTTAGCGCAGCGCGGTCTTCAACCGCGGCTAGCGCGGGCCGAGGGCGGCTTGGAGCGCCTCGGCGTATGAGCTGTCGAGGGGGCTCCCCTTCCAGACCACCCGGCCCTCACGTCCCACGAGGACGGCGTAGGGGATCTGACGAACTCCGTAGGCCTTGATCACGTCCGCCGACACGAGCGCGGTTGGAAACCGCTGCTGGAGCGCGAACGCGCGGACGTCCGCAGCGCTTTGGCGGCGATCAACTGCGGTCAAGGCGATCACGACCAGGCGAGGGTCAGGCTCGCGCTCGTTGAGCGCAACCAGGCTGGCCTGGCAAGGCGCACACCAAGTCGCGTAGAACTCGAGGAGCACCGCCCGCCCCTCGAGCGCCTTGAAGTCGAGCGAACCGGAATGGGTCGGAGCCGCGCTCGCGCCGTCTGGAACGATCCAAGCCTGGATCACACTCACCGGAGGAGGCGTCTCCCCCAGGGGCGCCTCGACGGGGACCCCAGGGGTCGCGCTCCAGAGGACGATCAGCGCGACGACGAGCAAGCTCAGGATCCCCCAGGGCAAGCCGGGGCGGGGCGCTGGACTCGGCTCAGGAGTGGCATCAACCGGCGAGGCGCCGCTGGGTGCGCTCTCGCTGGGAGCGCTCTCGCTGGGAGAGCTCTCGACTTCGGCCTGAGAGGGTTGCCCGCTCACGCTCGTCACCTCGCCTCCTTCCTCGCCTTCAACGGGGGGGGGCTCGCGGGATTCCCCTCGAGGCTCAGGTCCGAACCCAGACGTAGCGGTGGACGGGGTGTCCTTGGCCGGAGTGCCACTCCTCGCGGTGAGTCAGCGGGAAGCCCTCCTCAAGCGCGGGGGCCACGCCACCCGGTCCGTAGCGGTTCTGAAACGTCGCCTGTCCCGCCATCAGCTTGCGGACGTCGCTCGCGTAGGAGTCGTAGTCGGTCATGAAGCGGAACTCGCCGCCGACCTCGAGGAACTCCCCCACGAGCTGGACGAACTCAGGCGTCACCACGCGACGCTTGTGGTGGCGACTCTTGAACCATGGGTCGGGGAAGTGCACAAAGACTCGCCGCAGCAGCCGCCCAGCGAACAAGTCCCGCCAGGCCTGATTCGCGTTACAGCGGATCAAGCGAATGTTGTCGAGGCCCTCGCGGGCCAGCTTGTGGTTGGTCCGCTCGACCATAGGAGCGCGGATCTCGAGGCCCAAGTAGTTGCAGTCGGGGTCAAGGCGCGCCCTCCCGATCAGGAAGTCGCCGTGCGCACAGCCCACGTCGACCTCGAGCGGCAGGTTGGGTCGGGCGAAGAGCTCCTCCCAAGGCGGGACCTCGACGGGCCCTCGGTATGAAAAGGGGTTGACGTGTTGTCGAACCCGACGAGTGGACACGGGGAGTCAGTCCTGGAGAACGTCGACGTACTTGCCGTCGCTCTCCTTGACCAGCTTCTTGAACCCGAGCTTCTTGAGGTTCCCGTCCGAGAGCATTTTTTTGGTCTTGTAGCGCTTATCGATCAAGGACCCGCCGGCCGCGCAGATCACACGTCGGACAGGGGCCTCGCAGCTCGAGCACTGCTCCACGAGCGGCTCCGAAATGGTCTGGATCTTGCTGAAGGTCTCCCGACACGCGTCGCAGGCGGCCTCGTCCTCGACGGCGCGGTAGTGATAGGTGGGCACGGGCGCTCCAAGCTGAGTTTCTAAGGAGAGGATAGCCGGGCTGGCCCCCCTCGTCTCTGCTCAGGTTGCCCGGCGAGGGCTCACTTCTGGCCGCGGCCCGTAGACTGAGAGCATGCGAGTCGTAGGAGGCTATCGGCTCACGGGCGAGCTCGGACGCGGGGGAATGGGAGTCGTCTACTCCGCGATAGATCCCGACGGACACCCTTGTGCGCTCAAGCTCCTCCTCGATCTCAGCGAACAGGACAGCCTCGATCGCTTCGTGCGGGAAGCTCACGGAGCGGCTCGCCTGAGCCACCCGAACCTGGTCCGAGTCGTCGACTACGGCATCGCAGACGGGCACCCCTACCTCGTGATGCCCCTCTTGGAGGGCACAAACCTCAAGGAGCGCCTCCGCGCAGGCCCGCTCCCAATCAAAGAAGTGATCGAGATCGGGATCGCCCTCGCGGGGGGCCTCGCGCACGCCCACGCCGTGAATGTCCTCCACCGCGACATAAAACCGGAGAACGTCGTCGCCGGACCCAAGGGACCCGTCCTGACAGACTTCGGACTCGCCAAGCCCCTCCTCGACCGCCAGAGCCTGACCGCGACCGGCCAAGTCCTGGGGACTCCGTCCTACATGGCCCCCGAGCAAGCCATGGGAGCCAAGTCCAAGATCGGGGTCGGAACCGACGTCTACGGCCTCGGCGCGCTCCTCTATGCCCTCCTCACGGGCAGGCCCCCCTTTGAAGGGTCGAGCGCCCTCATGACCCTGACGGCCGTCATCGACGGGGCCCCGACTCCGCCCTCGGCGCTGCACCCGGAGGTGCCCTCCTCACTCGAGGCCCTCGTGCTTCGCTGCCTCGCCAAGGACCCCAACGAGCGCTTCGCGGACATGGCCGACCTCCGCCAGGCCCTCCGCCAACTCGGCGAACCTGGCGCGACGGCCGCCGCACCTCCCACGTCCCGTCGCGCGATCGCGCTCGGAGTCGTGCTCGGGATTGGGCTCCTGGTGGGGCTCGCCTCGTGGGCCGGCGTCCAGAGCAGACAGCCGAGGGCTGCCACGTCTCAAGCGAGCGTCGCGACCTCGCCACCCTCCCACCACTCTCCGAGCAAACCGCGCACAACAAAACCCACCCCGGCCAAGCCGACTCCCCGCCTCGCGATCCGACGCCCGCTCCGAGCCCGCCTCGGCCTCTCGGCCGGCGAGAACGCCTTCGACAAGGTCTACGACCAGCTCGTGGTTGGGCGCGAATCGAAGCGAAAGGTCGCCCAGGTCTGGCTAGACGCGGGGGGGGGCGAAAGCACGGACCCCGACCTCCGCTTGGCCTGGGCGCTGGTCCTACAGGTCGCCCTCGCCGACGCCTCCGCCGCCGCGCTGATCTGTGAAGAGCTCGAACCCAAGGGCATGACCCCCCGCCTCCGAGTCATGCGGGCCATGACCGCGAACCACATCAAGCCACCCGGGCGGGATTTGGCTTGGATTTGCGACGAGCTCCGCCAAGCCTCCGCTCATCCAGACGCGCCGCGCTACGCGCGTGGGCTCTACGCCTGGTCCCTCATGGCCAACCAGGATCAAAATGCCGCAATTCATAACGCGAACTTGGGGATCGAGCGCGGCGATCCGGGCGCCGCGGCGATCCTCGCCCTCGTCTTGGGAAGACAAGTCACTCAAGACTGGTCTCCTGTTCTAGGCGCCCTCGAGAAACTCGAGGAGCTCTCGAACAAGCTCTGGGGCAGGGTTCCCGCCAAATGGCTGGTCCTCTCGGGCCAGGTCTTGTTCCAGGCCGGAGAGCCCGACCAAGCCGAGCGGCGCTTCGAACGCGCGATCAATGAGCGTCCTTGGTCGGGGGCCTCACAACTCGCCTACGCGGAGCAGCTCCGGAAACTCCGCAAGGGAGGGAGCGCGGCCCCGGACTCAAAGAAAATCAAGGACCTACTGGCCAGCGCAGGTCTTCGTGCGGAAGATCCGAATGAAGCGAAGAGGATCCTCAACCTCCTTGGGCAGTACGGACGCGAGGGCTTTGGCCGGATTCTCCGATTGCTAGCAAGGCGCAATCTCCGCCCGGCCGAGCGGCGCGGCCGCGCCGACCTCTTCCTCCAATACCTCGATTTCCTGACCCCGGCGGATCTCTCCGTCGCGTCTGAAGACCTGCGGGTCTCTGCGACGCTCGAAGGGAGCCCTCTCCGTCGTCAGCACGATCTCTTAGCTCAAGTCCGCATCCGTTGCGCCTGGGAGGGGCGCGCAAGCCGGCCTGGGGTGTGTCGAGAGCTGTTCAAGAAGGCTAAGGCCCTGGGCCCTAAGGAGCCCCAATACCTCTCCGAGCTGGCTTGGTACTACTATTGGGACGGGCCCAAGCGCTTCAAAGAAATCCCAGGCCTCGCGGGCCGGGCTGGCATCTTGATCCAAGAACGAGCAAGTCTTCCCAAAGCAGGTGACCCCACGATCCTGCGCATGACACCCGCTCGGCTCTTGGGCCTCAAAGCAGAGTCTCTCCTGCTCGTTGGGGATCTCGATGGCTTTCATAAGGACTTAAAGACACTGCGAGCCCTCCATAAGTACTCCGACACCACCCTCGGCATTCAAGCCAAGCTGCAGTCACGATTCCTAGACGGCATGCGGCTTGCGAAGACGGGCAAGTTCGCGGAGGCCAAGAAGCGCTTCGAACTGCTCACGACCCGAAAGCCCGCCTGGTTTCGCTGGAGGGACGCTCGCGTCTACCTGGCGTGGTGCCTCGCGCGACTGAATCAGCCACGGAGGGCGCGCGAGGTCCTGGCCTCCCTCGGCAAGGCGGAGCTCCCCGCCACGACACGTGTCTTGCGAGCGTTCACGAACCTCATGACGAGGAACTTGAGCCGTGAGGAGCGAGCGAGCGCGGCGCTCCGCCTGAAGGACACTGCGAAGACCTGGCCCGAGGACTCGTTCATCCGCCACGAAGCCAATCGGATCTACGCAAAGATCCGCTAGACGTCTCCTTGTCGCGGAGGGCCGTCGCGGAGGGCCGCGCTCGCTCGCTCAAGGTCGTCGCGCTCACGCGGGGTCAGGGCCTCGAGCCCCTCGCTGCCAATCTTGCGGAGTAGCTCGTCGAGTCGGGCACCCGTCAAATCCGGAACTTCCTCCTCCTCACCCTCGTCCTCGTCCAGAAGTTGATCGAGTTCGGCCAGCCCTTCGTCGAGTTCGAACGCCTCGTCCTCCTCCTCGTCCTCCTCCTCCTCCTCGTCCTCCTCGTCCTCCTCGTCCTCCTCGTCCTCCTCGTCCTCCTCGTCGCTCCACTTCCAGGCTTCGGGAGAGTCCTGCCAGGCTTCGCGCTGGGGCTTCGCCTCTTCCATGAGCTCGCGGGTGACTTCGTCTAGGCTTCGCTCGGCCAGCATTTCGCGGAGGCGCTGGAACTGCCAAATCAGGCTCTCGACGGCGCTGAGGGAGGTCCCTGCTCGCTCCGCGATCGCCTCGCGCCGCTCTGGCCCCTCGTCCCCTTCCAGGAGCTCGGGGTCGAGGCGCTCCTCGGGGGTCATCGCGCGGAGGATTCGCTCGATCGGCTCGAGCTGGCCGTGGAGGTCGACGTCCATATCTCGCAGGAGGGCTTCCATGCCAGGAATCCGCCCTGCGAGGTCTTCGAAGGAGCCGTGGTTGCGGATCGCCTCGAGGCGTCGCAAGAAGTCGTCATAGGTCCAGCTGTCGAAGTCCATAGTGCTCCTCGAGCCGCCCACCGCAAGAGCCATGCCCCCGCGCATCTGGGCTCAATCCAAGCGCATTACGATCATAGACAGCCCGAGTCACTGCCGCAGTGGCAGAAATCGAGAGCCTCGCCGTCAATCCGGCGCAACCCCTTAAGGATTGGCAGATCTCGGTCGATAAGGTCCTAGGATCGGGGAGGACGGTATCGATGACTGGAGCGGAATCACGGCCAAATCAGAGCCAAATCCGCAAGCGGACCCGTCGGGCGGCCCGAACGCCGGACAGCCAACTCGCGATTCGATGGTTCACTCCGCGGGGGCGAGCCGCCCTGACGGAGCTGCTCGAAGACCTCCTTCACGGGGAAGGGCGCCATATAGCGGACGCCGTTGAGGACCTCCGGCGCGAGGGCGCCTTGCCTGGGCGAGTCGATCTGCGCGGAATCGACCTCCGCGGTCTCGAGCTCGCCAACGCGCAGCTGGCCAACGCAGACCTGCGCGGAGCCCGGTTAGCGGGCACGAACCTAATGCGGGCCAATCTAGAGGGAGCCCTCCTCGAACGAGCCGTTCTCCGCGGGGCCAGGCTGACGGGAAGCTCCCTTCGAAGGGCGAACCTGGAGCGTGCAGACCTCCGAGACGTTGACCTCAGCGAGGCCAACCTGGAGGGAGCCAACCTGAGCGGTGCCAAAATGCGAGGCGCCGAGCTCAAGCGGGCCTGGGCTCGGGGGGTCAAGTTCGAGGAGGCCTTCGTTGAGGGGGTGGATCTCACTCGCGTCCGGCGAGCCCCTCACCGGGCTCCACGCTCGACCGCCCGGACCCGAGACGGGATCGGCGCGCCTCCCGGCTCAGAGCCCGTGCCCGCGACCCAGCGCTTCCGCAAGCGCCCCCGCCCCCCGATCCCGAGCCCGACCGAGGTCCAACCCGGGCCGAGCCCCTCACAGCCCTCCTTCGACGCGGCCCTCGCCGATCTGCTCCTCAACCGGGCGGACGTCGACCGAATCGTGGTCACGATGGCTGGGCAAGAGCTCGTTCTCTTCGTGCGTGAGGACGGACGCCCGGCGCTTCGAATCGCGTAGCGCCCGACCGGCTGGGGGAGCGCCTCCTAGGCCCGATCGCTGGATAAGGACTTACGCCCGCCTTTAGACGCGCCCAGAGATGGATTCTGCGTCGGAAGCGGGCTTCATTCTTGTACTTGCGCGCCCCCGACCCCCCCCTATACTCCGTCCTTCGTCTCACTCTGCCCATCGGGCGGGGTTAGGGGCTCCCTTTGTTTGGGGCCCTCCTTTGCCATCTCATCCCTCATTCCTTTGGGAACCCGTGTTCGACCAGCTGAGCAATAGTCTGCAAAGCGCTTTTCGCAACTTCTCCGGCAAGGGGAAGTTGAGCGAAACGAACATCTCAGAAGGGCTCCGCGAGGTTCGGCGCGCCCTCCTCGAGGCGGACGTCTCCATCTCGGTCGCGAAGGGCTTCATTGAGAGAGTCGAAGCGAGCGCGATCGGCGAGAAGGTCCTCGAGGGCGTCGACCCGAGTCAGCAGATCATAAAGATCGTTCACGACGAGCTCGTGAACCTGATGGGGCCAATAGACACTCGCTTCAAGGAGTCTGAGGGGGGTGGCCCGACGGTCGTCATGATGGTCGGCCTCCAGGGCTGCGGAAAGACGACCACGGCCGGCAAGCTCGCCAAGTGGCTCGTCGAGAAGAAGAAGCGCAAGCCGCTCCTCGTCGCGGCCGACCTCCAACGCCCGGCAGCGATCGAACAGCTCAAGGTCCTGGGCGAACAGATCGGCGTCCCGGTCTACAGCGAGAAGCCGGGCACCCAGAAGAAGGGCCTGACTGGACTCTTCAAGCGCGCGAGCCACGCGACGCTCGTCTGCCAGAACGGAATCAAGCACGCCGAGGCGACGGGTCGCGACGTCGTGATCCTCGACACAGCGGGTCGCCTTCAGATCGACGACGACCTCATGGCGGAGCTCGCGGACATTAAGGACCGCCTCAAGCCCGAGAACGTGTTCCTGATCTGCGACGCCATGACCGGCCAGGACGCCGTCAACTCTGCCAAGGGCTTCAACGACCAGCTCGACGTCAGCGGCATCATTCTGACCAAGCTCGACGGGGACACGCGCGGCGGCGCGGCCCTCTCGATCAAGGCTGTCACGGGCAAGGCGATCAAGTTCATTGGGACCGGCGAGAAGCTCGATCGAATCGAGGAGTTCCGTCCCGAGGGCATGGCGGACCGAATCCTGGGCATGGGCGACGTCGTCCGCCTCGTCGAGATCGCCCAAGAGAACATTAGCCAAGAGGACGCCGAGCGCAGCGCGGATCGACTGATGTCGGGGCGCTGGAACTTCGACGACTTCCTCAAGCAGCTCCAAATGGTCAAGAAGATGGGGCCGCTCAAGCAGATCATGGGAATGATCCCTGGCATGAGCGGACTCATGGGGAACGTTGAGTTCTCCGGCGACGAGCTCAAGCCCGTCGAAGCGATCATTAACTCCATGAACAGGAAGGAGCGTCGCAACCCCGACCTCCTCAGCGGTCGCAGCGGCGGAAGCCGCAAGCGACGGATCGCCAAGGGCAGCGGAACTGACGTCCGCGACGTCAACGCCCTGATCAAGCAATTCAAGGCCATGAAGCGCATGGTCAGCCAGTTCGGAAGCATGGGCGACCTCAGCGCGCTCATGACCCCGGGCGGAATCCAAAAGGCCCTCCCCCAGCTTCCTGGTGGGAAGGCCCTGATGCGGCAGAGCCGGCGCGGTGGACCCAAGCCGGCTCGGCCCAAGAAGAACAAGACTAAGAAAGACAAGAAGAGGCGCAAGCGCCGCTAGGCGCTCGCTTCAAGGAGTAACGCAATGGCAGTTCGACTCAGGCTAAAACGACTCGGTCGTAAGAACCGGGCCTTCTTCCGCTTGGCGGCGTTCGACTCGCGCACCCGTCGTGACGGGCGCGCGATCGAAGAGCTCGGTCACTACGACCCCCACATGGCGGACGAGTCCAAGAAGTACTCGCTCAACCGTGAGCGGATCGAGTATTGGCTCTCGGTGGGCGCCAAGCCCTCCGACACGGTCGGCTCAATCTTGCTCCAAAACGGGATCGCGATCCCAGGTAGCCAGAAGAAGCGCGGGCTGACGCCCGAGGAGCGGGTGGTCCGCGAGGTCGAGCGCGAGGAGAAGAAGAAGAAGTCCGTGCTCGCCAAGCAGATCAAGGCCGTTCAGCAGCAAGGCAAGGCCAAGCTGACGAAGAAGGAAATGCGAGAGGCCAAGAAGGCCGGCGGTTAACCCGAGGCGGCTTCCCCAAGGGGGAGCTTCCGCGGGTAGCCCGAGCAGCCGGAAGGAATCAGTCACGTGCGTATCGACGTCATGACCCTCTTTCCTGCCATGTTCGAAGGCTTCCTCAACGAGGGGATCGTCCGCCTCGCGCGCCGCGACGGGCTCTTGGACGTGCACACGCACGACTTCCGAGAGTGCACAACCGACCGGCACCGAAGCGTCGACGATCGCCCCTTTGGAGGCGGCCCAGGCATGGTGCTCACCTGTGACCCCGTGTTCCGCTGCGACGAGTTGATCGTTGCCCAGGGACGCGAGGCCGGGTTCTCGGGCTCACCGCTGCGGATCATGCTCTCCCCTCAGGGACGCCGCTTGGACATGCCACTGCTCGAGGAGTTCGCGAAAGCGCCTTGCTGAGCATGTTCTGTGGGCACTACGAGGGATTTGACGAACGAATTAGGCTCGGCCTCGAGCCACTGGAGGTTTCAATCGGGGACTACGTGTTATCGGGTGGCGAGGTGCCAGCCATGGTCGTCATAGACGGCCTGACTCGCCTCATACCTGGAGCACTAGGGGCCCCAGAGGGTGCGCGCGACGACAGCTTCGCCAACGCCCATGGATTGCTGGAGGGGCCGCAATACACCCGGCCGCGGATCTATCGGGACATGGAGGTTCCCGAGGTCCTCCTCTCAGGAGACCATGGGAAAGTCGCCAAGTGGCGGCACGAACAAGCCATGCTTCGAACGCTCACCCGCCGACCCGACCTCCTGGGGCCGGACCTCTTGGGTCCGGGCCAGACGACAAGAGACACGCCAGAGCGGTAAGACACCGACCGGCAAGACGAGACAAGACAACACGTGGGCTGCTGCAAAGAGCAACCGCCCGCCTGCCTGACGAAGAGATAGAGGAGCCAACGATGAGCAACGACGTGATGGCGCAGATTGAAGCGCGCAACACCAAGAAAGACTCGCTACCGGAGTTCGAGATCGGCGACACCGTCGACGTCTCGGTCCGGATCACCGAGGGCGACAAGAGCCGCATTCAGCTCTTTAGTGGAATCGTGATCGCGCGCAAGCACAGCGGGCTGCGCGAGACCTTCACCGTCCGGCGAATCGTGGCTGGCGAAGGTGTCGAGCGCATTTTCCCGATCCACAGCCCGGCCATGGTCGGAGTCAAGGTCAAGCGGCACGGCGTCACCCGCCGGGCCAAGCTCTACTTCCTCCGCGAGCGAATCGGCAAGGCGACCCGCCTCAAGGAGCGGATCGTCGTCAAGAAGGAGACCGGTGAGAAGGTCCAGAAGACGCGCAAGCGGGGCTCGAAGGCCAAGAAAGAGCGCCTAGCCCGCGCCGAGGCCGAAGGTGGCGCGACCAAGCCCAAGAAGGGCAAGAAGGGCAAGAGAGCCAAGACGAAGGCCAAGGCCAAGGCCTAGTCCGGCCTTGTCCCCCCTCCCGCCCAACCCTCGCCTCAACTAGTCCCCGCCGATCGGGTCCACGCCGGATCTGGCGCGGGAAGGCTCCCTCTACGTCAGATCCCAAGAGGCCCACATGGCACAGAACTACCAGGTCCGCCTCCGAGCGGCCGCCCTCGATAACCTCAAGCAGGCTCGCCAAGACTTGCGACGTCAACTGGGGACAGCACAGGTCGGCGCCAAGCTGGAGAACCTGACCCCCCAGGAGGCCGGCGAGCTCGCCAACACGCTCCTGACCTTCCTCGACTGCGTCGACTCGGTGATCACGCGCGCCAAGCCGGTGGATTGATTAGACGGAGCTCCGTCTGAGCGAAGCCTCGACGGGCCGTCTCATTCGACTCACGAGGGGTCGACTCGCGTGGGCCATTCGCGCGGTGAAGCCACGGGGTCTGCGGCGCTGAAGCGGCCGCGCTCGTCCTTTTGGAGTCCGCTCAGGGCGACGGTGGGGTCGTGGGTGTAGAAGAGCCGCCCTCCCCGCCCGGCGAGGTCCTCGAGGAGCGCTGTCTTCTCGTCGATGAGGAGCTCGGGGTAGCGGTCGTAGCCCATGGTGATCGGGAGGTGGACCCAGGGCCTGCCCGGGATCAAGTCGCCGGCGAACACGACGGGGCCCGCCTCGGTCTGGACTTCACTCAGGAGGAGCCCGGGGGTGTGGCCGTGGCTCTCGTGGAAGCGATAGCCCTCGCCGAGGGTCGTCGAGGTGCCGCCCGCTGGCACGAGTTCGAGGCGCCCCGTCGCCTCGAGGAGAGGCTGCAGCTCGGGAATGAAGCTCGCGCGGTCGCGCTTGTGGGGGGCCAGCGCTCGCTCCCAGGCGACCTGACCCACGACGTAGTCCGTGTCCGGAAAGCAGAGGCTGAGCGGCTGGCCTTCGGCGTAGGGCGAAAGAAGCCCACCCGCGTGGTCGAAGTGGAGGTGGCTGAGCACGATCACGTCGATCTGCTCCGGCGCGATTCCGAGCGCGGCCAGGTTCACCAGGAGCATGTGCTCCTCTTCTAGAACCCCGAATCGGTCGCGCAGCTTGGGTGCGAAGAAGGCCCCTACGCCGGCCTCGAACAGAATCCGGCGTCCGCCAGGCTCCTCGACGAGCATGGCCCGGCAGGCGAGCGGCACCCGGTGCTGCTCGTCGGGCTCAAGCCACCGCGACCACACCGCCCGCGGTGCGTTGCCAAACATGGAGCCACCGTCAAGGCGTTGGCTGTTCCCGAGGACCGCAGTCAAGGTGAGCACTAGCGGCTCGCTGCAGAAGTGGAGCCTAGCCCAGAGGTGGCATGTCGCTCGGGGACTGACCACGTGCGGGGGTAAACCCCGCACCCTACAGTTTGCGAGAAGGCCCGTCGCAGGGCGCCCTTTTGGGCGGCTCGCACCACGCTCTGGTAGGGGCGGGGTTTACCCCCGCCCGCCTCTGAGTGCACACCGATCGGCCTCCCGGGAGCGTCCGTAGACTGTCCTTCTGATAGCGACCCCGCGGAGGCGTAAGCGCCGGTGCTAAGGATCAGCCGCTCTTGCGGCAGCCTCCCGTGCCCGACACTTACCCGACTCTCACACTTACCGCTACTTCTGACCGGGTGCACGAGCGTCTCCTAGATCAGGCCCGACGAATCCGCCGAACGCGTCGCTGATCCTGTCGCCAGATGGGTCCGAGGGCAAGCTCTAGCCTCAAACCCGACGCGATCCTGCGAGCGAGGGCCCCCAAGGGCCCCGGGAGCCTGTTTGTAGACGCTGGCTCCTTGGCGCGGCCCGGGCACGAAGCCACGGGGGAGGCCCACGACCTCGCGACCTATGCCGCGATCGATTTGGAGCGGCGAGAAGTCGAGCTCCATGCTCTCCTGAAACCGCCGCAAGTCGTTTGATTCCTTGCGCCCCATCGTTGACGGACCCCACTCGCCGGGATAAAACCGGCGCTCTTCTCATGGCGGAGAGCGTCTCCGTCGCCCCTTATCCCAAGGGGCAAAACTTCAAAACCGAGGGCTTCGGCCCACAGAGACCATCCCACCCAGGGCGCGTGAGCGTCCGCAGAGATCAACATGCCAACTAACGCACTAGTCAAGAAATACGACCTCCCGGTCGAGGAGCTTCAGCGTCAAGTCGACGAACTGATCGGCGCCTCGGGCGACCGCGCGCTCGAAGAGCTCTACACGACCGGAGTCGCCGACCTCCGCCCAGACCGAATCGTCTCGGGCCGAATCCTCAACATCATTGGCGACGACGTGATCGTCGACGTTGGCTACAAGTCCGAGGGCGTGATCCCGATCGACCACTGGCGCAACCGGGACGAAGTCGATATCGGCGACAAGGTCGACGTTCTCCTCGAGGCCTTCGAGGACGAGAGCGGCCTCGTCATGCTCTCCAAGAAGAAGGCTGACCGGCAAAAGGGCTGGGAACGGGTCATCGAGGACCACAAGAAGGGCGACGCCGTCAAGGGCAAGGTCACCCGCAAGATAAAGGGTGGACTGCTCGTCGATATCGGCGTCCCGGTCTTCCTCCCCGCGAGCCAAATCGACATTCGCCGCGTAAACGAAGTCGGCGATTGGATCGGCCGCGAGATCGAGTGCAAGATCATCAAGATCGACGAAGCACGCATGAACATTGTCGTCTCGCGACGCCGCCTCCTAGAAGAGGAGCGCGAGGCCAAGAAGAAGGAGCTCCTCGAGCGTCTTCACGAAGGCGCGATCGTCGAGGGCGTCGTCAAGAACCTCGCCGACTTCGGTGCCTTCATTGACCTCGGCGGGATCGACGGGCTGTGCCACGTCACGGACATGAGCTGGGGCCGGGTCACGCACCCGAGCGAGATCGTCAAGATCAACGACACCGTCCAGGTCAAGGTCCTCAAGATCGACTCCAAGAGCGAGCGAATCTCGCTCGGCATGAAGCAACTCGCCGAGTCACCTTGGGCCAACATTCAGGCCAAGTACCCCGTCGGTGCCAAGTTCACCGGCTCCGTGGTCAACATCCTCAGCTACGGCGCGTTCGTGAAGCTCGAGGAGGGCGTCGAGGGCCTCGTTCACGTCAGCGAAATGTCGTGGACCAAGCGGATCAACGACCCCCGCGAGATCGTCCAGATCGGCGACAAGGTCGAGGTCGTAATCCTCGACGTGAACCCGCAGAAGCAGGAGATCTCGCTCGGCATGAAGCAGGTCGAGGTCAACCCCTGGACCCTGGTCGACGACAAGTATCCGCCAGGCAAGGAGGTCAGCGGCATCGTCCGCAACCTGACCAACTACGGCGCCTTCGTCGAGCTTGAGGAGGGGATCGACGGTCTCCTTCACGTCAGCGACTTGAGCTGGACCAAGAAAGTCGTGCACCCGAGCGAAATTCTCGAGCGCGGCCAAGAGGTCAAGGCGGTCGTGATCGCGGTCGACCAGGACAAGAAGCGGATTGCCCTCGGTATGAAGCAGCTCGAGGAAGACCCCTGGGATCGTCAGATCCCGATCGACTTCCCCGTCGGGGCCGTCGTCGAAGGTGTCGTGACCAAGGTCACCAACTTCGGCGTGTTCGTCGAGTTGACCGAGACCCTTGAGGGCCTGCTCCACATTTCCGAGCTGGCTGACCACAAGGTCGACACGCCAACCTCGATCGTCGAGCCCGGCGACGGGGTTCACGTCAAGATCATCAAGGTTGATCAAGACGAGCGAAAGATCGGACTCTCCCTCCGCCAAGCCATCGAGGAGGGCGCACCCGCCCCCGAGAAGGGCAAGCACAAGGCGGCGCTCGCTGCCGCTGAGGCGGCTGCGGCTGCGGCCGTCAAGGCGGCTCAGGAAGAGGAAGACGCCGCGGAAGCTGCCGCCCTCGAGGGGCACGCTCCCCTGGCAAGCATGAGTGCAGCTCCCGAGGCTGCTCCCGAGGCTGCTTCCGACGCAACCCCCGAGGCTGCTTCCGACGCAACCCCCGAGGCTGCTTCCGACGCAACCCCCGAGGCTGCTTCCGACGCAACCCCCGA